>JBKPFI010000153.1:0-3012 GCA_046728775.1 Actinomycetota bacterium
GCAGCACCTTCCCGGCCTCGAGGCCGAGCGAGTAGTCGACGATCAGGTTCGCGAGCCGCGCGACGCGCGGGTCTCTCATCTGCGCTTGCCGGCGACCCGGAACGGGCGGCTGACGAGGACGCTCACGCGCTTGGGGTTCATCGTCGCGCTCTTGCGGATCGCGTAGACGTACTTACCGGGCTTGAGCTTGCGCCTCGGAAAGCGCACTACGCGTGCCTTGGCCTTGATCAGGCCCCGCGAGGAGAGCAGCGGCTTCGGGCGCCCGGTCGCGAGACGCTTTGCGAGCACGCCCTTCTTCGGGCCGGCCTTGAAGATCCCGGCGCGGTAGGTCGCCTCCTCGCCCGCCCCGGCCTTGAAGCTCCAGCGGGTCCGGTTGCGCGGGAACGGCTTGCGGAGGCTCCCCCACGCCGCGGCCGGCAGGACGACTGCCGTGGCGTGCCGCCACGTGATGGGCTGCCCCTGGCAGTTGCCGCGCGTCTGCGCGATCGCGCTCTTGACCGCGTCGTAGGAGGGGCGATGCGAGCCGTCGGCGCGCTCCAGGCCGCTTTGCCAGCGGTCGAGGTCGCGCTCGTCGACGAGGTGGAAGAAGCTCAGCAGCCGCACCGAGGGGTCGCACTCGGCGAGGAGGATCGTCTCCCGGTAGTAGTCGGCCTGCGTCTGCTCGCTGACCGGCGGGGCGTTCTCTTTGCCGAAGTAGAGGCTCGCGAGCGCTGGCAGTGGCGCCACCTGCCAGCCGACCTCGTCGAGGACGAGCTTCATGGGGCGGGCGAACGTCTTTCGCGGCTCGGCGAACGTCGGCTGGGCGGTGCCGTTGAACGCGTCCCAGACGGCTTGCTTGATCCGCCCGAGGTTCGGCAGGCCGGCATTCGGCCACGCGTAGCCGATGCTCGGCGCGTCGACGTTCCGGGCCGGATACGGATGGAAGGCAAGGTCGTCCATCAGCGGCCTCACGCGCCCGCTCGCGCGGTAGGCGGCGCCGAGCTCGCGCAGGAAGCGGACCGGCGAGCGGGAGGGGTTGTCCCTCGCGTTCGGGTTGTCGTTTCCGCGCGGAGAGAGGCCGACGCCGATCACGGTGATCGACGGGCTGACCCCCTTGAGCACGTCGTACGAGTCGGCCAGCACCGGCTCGTAGGCGGCCGCCGCGAGCGCCCTGCCATTCGAGTACTGCGGCCGCCAGAAGCGGTTCACGTTCGGCTCGTTGCCGATGACGTAGTCCTTCACGGTCGGGAACGTCTGGGCCAGGTTGCGGAGGAAGGCGATGAACTGAGCCCGCGCAGCCGGCGACGCGGCCAGCGCGGTGGCGTTCAGCGGCGCGACGGCGAACACGACCCGAGTGCCGCTCCCCTGAGCCTGCGGCAGCCAGGCCTGCATCTGCGCCATCTCGGGGATCGTGGTCGGTGTGTTCGAGTCCCAGTTCACCGACACGCGGTTCACCCGCAGGCCGAGGTCGCTCAGCGTCCCGAAGAAGGCGGCGCCTTTGCCCGTGTCCTCGGTCACGCCGATGTCGAGCGCGCCGCGTGCTGTTCCCGCGGCAAGGCACGCGAGCGCGGCGAGCGCGCACAGCAACAACCCCCGAAACATCCTCACTTTGATCCTCCTGCGTTCGACCCGTCTCCTAGGTTCCTACGTTCTTCGGCGAACGTGAAGCGGCTCCTTGCAACTCGTCATCGGCGGGAACGGCCGAGGCTTGAGTCTCCAGCACGTCGAGGACGGCGTCGAGGAGCGCTGCGGCGCCGAACCGTACCGGATCGTCAGCCGGAAGGCCGGTCTCCGAGCCCGCTTCGGCGATCGCAGCCCGCGCCTCGTCCTCGTCTAGGTGGGCGGTGTTGAGCGCGAGGCAGGCGACGCGGGCCGGGCGCAGCGGCAGCGCGACGCGCTCGTGTAGCTCGATCAGTTCGGGGAGGCTGGGAATCGGGTGGCCCGGATAGCCCTCGATCTCGTCGGCGCCGGCCCTGTGGCAGAGGACGAACGCGTGCGGCACCGAGCCGTGGATCAGGCCGAGCGTGACGCCGGAGTATGCGGGGTGCGAGAGCGACCCCTGGCCCTCGACCAAGAGCAGCTCGCCGCCACGGCGGTGGCCCTCGACGACGAGCCGCTCGGCCGCGCCCGCGAGGAAGTCCGAGACGACGGCGTCGACCGCGATGCCCCAGCCCGCGATGGCGATCCCCGTCTGGCCGGTGGGCACGAACACGGAGGCCAGTCCCCGGCGGCGCGCCTCGAGGTCGAGCTCGAGCGCGACGGTCTTCTTGCCGATCGCGCAGTCGGAGCCGACCGTCAACGCGATGCGGGCCGGGAGCTCGAGGTTCTCTCCCGTCGGCACGTTGAGGTCGGAGGGCGGCTTGCGCAGGTCTCGCAGCTCGATGCCTTGCCGTCCGGCGAGGGCCTGGAGCTCCGGGTCCTCGCTGATGAACTCGTGCAGCCCGTTCTCGACGTCGAGGCCGGCGGCGATCGAGGCCTTCAGCAGCTCGCGCCAGGCCGGCGGGAAGCGGCCGCCCTGGGTGGCGACCCCGACGACCGCCGTGGTGGGCGCGAAACGGAGCGCCTCCTCGACGGAGCCCACAACCGGGACGCCCTCGTGCGTCTCTCCCGCACGCGTCGAGTCGAGGATCGCAACGGTCGGGTCAGGTGCGTAGCGCAGGATCCCGCGGGCGGTCTTGCCGTAGTGCGGATCGCCGGAGCGGCCCTCAGCGAGGATCAGGTACCGCTTCTCCTCGCGCCCCTGGCCGGCGGCGGCTCGAGCCGGGGGAGGCCCGGCCCCGCCCCCGCCTTCCGCCGCTGGCGGCCCGGTGCCCCCCGGGCCCGTGTTCCTCACACTGTGCCCTCCGGCCCCGAACCGCCAGCGACGGCCCAGGAACGCGAGGCGGGGCGGACACCGAGCCCCGGGTCGGTCGAGGGAAGCTGGACGCCGTCGACGAGCTCGACGCCCGGCCACGGGTCCTCGCGCAGGAGCAGGTTGCCGTCGAGGTCGACGTGGTCGAAGAGGCTCGCGACGGCGGCCCCCGCGGCGACGGC
>JBKPFI010000020.1:0-10450 GCA_046728775.1 Actinomycetota bacterium
CGAAGCCCCGCCGCGTCCTCGTGGCGGCGGCCGAAATCGAGCGGATTCAGGGCTAACTAAAGCCGAAAAGCGCCGTCTAACCTCTTGCCGCACCTGGGGTCGCGGCTTAGCATCCTCTGAGCACATTCTCTGTGCATTCCACCCGGGAGGGATGATTGTGAAACGAAACACGTGGATGACGCTTGCGGTCGCAGCGATCGTGGGCGTCCTCGCCGTGGCCATCGCGGCAGTTGCCGGCGTAGGCCGCGCGGCGCCTGCGAAACTGCAGGCCTCACCCAAGGTCGCCGTCGTCACCGACATCGGCGGCCTTAACGACAAGGGCTTCAACCACCTTGCCTACGTCGGCCTGCAGCGCGCCAAGAGCAAGCTCAAGGTTGCCGGGCGCGTGTACATCACGAACACCGCGAGCGAGCGGAAGCCGAACCTGATCTCCGCCGCCCAGAGCAACGCCCTGGTCTTCGGCACGGGCTTCCTGATGTTCGACTCGATCGGCTCCGTCGCGAAGGCGTTCCCGACGAAGAAGTTCGCGGGAATCGACGTCCCGGTCGACGCGGTGCCGGAGAACTCCGGCTCGAACATCCCGAACCTCCGCGGGCTCGTCTTCAAGGAACAGGAGGCCGGCTACCTCGTCGGCTACATCGCGGGCCTCCAGATCAAGCGCCATCCGTACAAGGGCAAGCAGCGCGTGGCCGCCGTCGGCGCGAACAAGGTGCCGGCGATCATCCGCTTCCTCGCGGGCTTCCGCGCTGGGGCGAAGAAGGCCAACAAGAGCGTGAAGGTCGATCTCGTCTACGCGCAGGACCCGACCTTCCAGGATCAGGCGAAGTGCAAGGAGACGACGCTCAACGAGATCGCCAAGGGCGCGGGCGTCGTGTTCGAGGCGGCCGGCCAGTGCGGCCTCGGCGGCCTGAACGCTGCCAAGCAGAAGAAGGTCTGGGGCATCGGCGTCGATGCGGACCAGTCCTTCCTCGGCAGCCACATCCTGACGAGCGCGACGAAGAAGGTCGACGTCGCGGTCTACAAGACGATCCAGGCCTACAAGAAGAACCCGAAGGGGTTCAGGGGCGGCAAGGACATCACCTTCAGTGTCAAGAACGGCGGTGTCGGCTACGGCAAGCTGAGCTCGAAGCTCTCGAAGTCCGACCGCGCGTTCCTCACCAAGAAGGCCGAGGCGATCAAGAAGCTCATCGCGAGCGGCAAGATCGTCCCGCCCACCAAGTAGCCTCGCGAGAACGGTTCCTAGGGGGCGGGCGCTGACCCGCCCCCTAGGATTACGCCGGCATGGCGGACTTCGCGCAGCCGGTCCTCGAGCTACGTGGCATCACGAAGCGGTTCCCCGGCGTCCTCGCCAACGACAACATCGACTTCGACCTCGGCCGCAACGAGGTGCATGCCCTGCTCGGCGAGAACGGCGCCGGCAAGTCCACGCTGATGAACGTCCTGTACGGGCTCTACAGCCCGGATGAGGGCGAGATCCGGATCAAGGGCGAGCGGGTGCGGATGCGCTCGCCGAAGGGCGCGATCGACCACGGGATCGGGATGGTGCACCAGCACTTCATGCTCATCCCGGTGATGACGGTTGCGGAGAACATCGTGCTCGCGAACGAGCCGCGGCACGGAGGGGTGCTGCTCGACTACGACGCGGCTCGGAAGCGGGTCGCCGACCTCTCCAGGACGTTCAACTTCCGGATCGACCCGGACGCGCGCATCGACGAGATCACGGTCGGACAGCAGCAGCGCGTCGAGATCCTGAAGGCTCTCTACCGCTCCGCAGACATCCTGATCCTCGACGAGCCGACGGCGGTCCTGACGCCGCAGGAAGCTGAGGAGCTGTTCGAGATCCTGCGGACCCTCGTGCGCGAGGGAATGTCGATCATCTTCATCAGCCACAAGCTCGGCGAGGTACTCGAGATCGCCGACCGGATCACCGTGCTGCGGCGCGGCAAGGTTGTCCAGACCGTGCCGCGCGAGAGCGCCACCGAGGAAGGGCTCGCGCAGATGATGGTCGGGCGCGAGGTGCTGCTCCGCGTCGAGAAGGGCGCGGCGTCGCCGGGCGAGCCCGCGCTCCGCGTCGAGGACCTCCGCGTCCTGGACGACCGCCGCCTCGAGGCCGTGCGCGGCGTCTCCTTCGAGGTGCGCCGCGGCGAGATCGTGGGGATCGCCGGTGTCGACGGAAACGGCCAGTCAGAGCTGATCGAGGCACTGAGCGGGCTCAGGCATGCCTTCGAGGGCCGCGTCTTGCTAGGTGAGAGGGACGTCACCGGAGTGTCGGCCGGCAAGATCCTGGACCTCGGCCTCGGCCACATTCCCGAGGACCGGCAGCGGCGTGGCCTCGTCCTCGACTTCACCCTCGCCGAGAACATCGCACTTCATGACTTCGACAAGGAGCCAAACTCGCGCTTCGGCTGGCTCTTCCCATGGCGGATGGTGCGGCGGGCCCAGGAGCTGGTGCGGCAGTTCGACGTGCGCGGCGGCGGCCCCCAGACGCGCGCGGCCGCGCTCTCGGGCGGCAACCAGCAGAAGGTCGTGCTCGCGCGCGAGATGTCGCGAAACCCGAAGCTGCTGATCGCGGCGCAGCCAACCCGCGGGCTCGACGTCGGGGCGATCGAGTTCGTCCATCGCCGGCTCGTCGAGGCGCGCGACCGCGGCGAGGCGGTTCTGCTCGTCTCGCTCGAGCTCGACGAGATCCTGTCCCTCGCCGACCGGATCCTCGTCATGTACGAAGGCAGGATCGTCGCGGAGCACGGGCCCGACGTGACGGAGGAGGAGCTCGGCATCGAGATGACCGGCGGCCGGCTGAAGGAGACCGCGGCGTGACGGAGGCGGCGAAGCCACCGCCGCCGGCATCCTCGCCGGAAACCATTCCCAGCGTCGCGGCGCGGCTCGCCTTCTACCAACGGGCCGGCGGGCTCATCACGCCGCTCCTCACCGCGGTCGTCGCGTTCTTCATCGGCGGGCTCGTGATCCTCGTCACGACGCACAAGAACCCGCTTTCGACGTACCGCGCGATCTTCGACGGAACCGGGCTCAACTGGTTCTTCCACGTCGGCTCGAACTCGATCGGTGTCCCCTTCACCGACTCGCGGGTGTGGTTCCCGTGGGACACCGGCTCGCCGGCGGCGCTCAACCTCCAGCAGACGCTCATCATCGTCACGCCGCTGATCCTGACCGGGCTGGCCGTCGCGTTCGCGTTCCGCTGCGGGCTGTTCAACATCGGCGGCAACGGCCAGTACACCGTGGGCGCGGTCGTCGCGGTCCAGTTCGGGATCTGGTTCAGCGGCCTGCCGGGACCGTTGCACGTGATCCTGGCGATGGCGGTCGCGACGGTCGCCGGAGCCGCGTGGGCCGGGATCGCCGGGTTACTGAAGGCGACCGTCGGGGCCC
The DNA here is from genome assembly GCA_046728775.1 of Actinomycetota bacterium. Classification (GTDB taxonomy): domain Bacteria; phylum Actinomycetota; class Thermoleophilia; order Gaiellales; family Gaiellaceae; genus AC-32. Next base: position 3,385 of record JBKPFI010000020.1, read on the forward strand.
ACGAGGTGATCACCACGATCATGCTCAACTGGATCGCCCTCTGGATCGCCAGCTACCTCGTCGGGTTCGGCGGCCCGATGCAGGACCCGCGGCAGATCTCGGCGCCGGTCACGCGGCAGATCTCGGAGAGCGCGAAGCTCCACGTCTTCTGGGGCAACCCGCTGCTCCAGGGGCTCCACATCGGGTTCCTGATCGCGATCGCCGCCCTGTTCGTCTACTGGATCACGCTCAACCGCACCACGCTCGGCTACGAGGTGAAGGCGGTCGGCTTCAACCCCGAAGCCGCGCGCTACGGCGGGATCAGCGTCGCGCGCAACTACTTCCTCGCGATGGCGATCTCGGGAGCGTTCGCGGGGCTTGCCGGGTCGCTCGACATCCTCGGCTGGCAGTTCAACCTCGACCTGACGTCGGTGCAGAGCGTCCAGATCGGCTTCATCGGGATCGCGGTCGCCCTGCTCGGGCGCAGCACCGCGGTCGGGGTCTTCCTCTCGGCGCTCCTCTTCGGAGCGTTGCTGACCGGAACGTCCACGCGCAACCTCGACCCGACGATCTTCAAGCCCGAGCTGGCGGGCAATCTCACCCGGATCATCCAGGGGCTCGTCGTGCTGTTCGTGGGCGCCGACCTGCTGATCCTCTACCTCTGGCAGGTGCGCCGAAAGATTCCGTTCGTGAAGAAGGCGACCCAGCAGTGATCGCGAGAGCCGAGCAGTTCCAGCGCACCGTGCTGGCCCGCGTTTCTCCCACGCGGGCGCTCGGCATCGCGGGGGTCGTGCTCGGGGTGCTCGCCTTCTGGTTCGCGCTCCCACCGGCAGCGGTGCGAAGCGCACCGCTGCCGGTGGCGCTCGGCCTGCTGGCTGCCCTGGCGGGGGTCTACGTGTTCGTGCGCGGCGAGAAGCGGCTCGGCGGCGGCGCGGTGGTCGCCGGGGTCGTCGGGATCGTCGGAGCGCTCGTAACGATGCAGGCGACCACGGCGAACCTGAAGGACGTCTTCGTCTGGTCGGCTCTCGCCGCGGCGACCCTCCGTTACGCGACGCCGCTGACGTTCGCCGCGATCGGCGGCATGTTCTCGGAGCGCAGCGGGGTCGTGAACATCGGCCTCGAGGGGATGATGCTCATGGGCGCCTTCTTCGGCGCGTACGGAGCCGACAAGACGGGGAGCTGGATCGGCGGCCTCGCGCTGGGCATCGTCGCCGGCGGCGCGCTGGCGTTCGTCCACGCGATCTTCTCGATCCACCTGCGCGCCGACCAGATCGTCAGCGGAACGGCGGTCAACTTCCTCGCGCTCGGGATCACCGGCTACCTCTACAACGACATCTACGGCAACAACGGGACGCCGAACGACCTGCCCGCGGTCCCCGACGTGAACATCGGGTTCCTCAAGTCGATCCCGCCGCATGACCTGGGCAATTTCCTCGACGGCGCCTTCGGCTCACTCAACCTGATGATCTGGATTGCGCTGGCGCTCTTGCCCGTGGCCTACGTCGTGATGTTCAGAACTCCGGTCGGGCTAAGGATCCGCTCGGTCGGCGAGCACCCACGGGCGGCCGACACGGTCGGAATCTCGGTCTACGGCGTCCGCTACGCATCGGTGACACTCTCGGGGATGCTGGCGGCGATGGGAGGCGTCTTCCTCTCGATCGGTTTCGTCAACTCGTTCACGGAGAACATGACCGCCGGCCGCGGCTTCATCGCGCTGGCGGCGCTCATCTTCGGCGGTTGGCGTCCATTCGGGGCGTGGGCCGCCTGCCTGCTGTTCGGCTTCTCGAGCGCGCTCGCGCAACGGCTTCCTGACCTCTCGGGCTCGGAGTCGGCTGCCTGGCCGGTCCTGTTCCAGAGCCTGCCGTACGTGCTGACCCTGATCGCCGTAGCCGGGATCATCGGCCGGTCGGTCGCGCCTGCTGCCATTGGACGGCCTTACCAGAAGCAGTAGCGCTAGGGCGCGGAACGACGCGGCGCGAGGCTCGGTCCTGGTCGCGCTGCTCGGGCTCGCGATCCCGGTGGTCGCGTTCGCGGCCGCGCGGAGGCTCGACCAGGTGTCGCTGCTCCAGGCGACGACGGCGACGTGCGCGTCGGCGGTGCTCGGCGCCTCCGCGGTGCTGATGGCCCGGCGCGGGCTGCGCAACATCGAGCGGACGATCGGACGGCTCGGGGGCGAGGGAACGGCGCGAGTGGGGCGACTCCTGGGCCTGATCTCGCTCTGCGTCGGGCTGACGGCGGGGCTCGCGCTGGGCGTCTACGCCCTGCTCAACCTGTTCGGCTAGATCGCTTCTACAATCGAACTGCTCCCGTGTTCGAGATCGGTAACAGCCTCCGCGAGGCGCGCGTCCGCCAGCAGCTCGAGCTGAGCGAGGTCGAGCTCGCGACGAAGATCAGGACCCGCTACCTGCGGGCGCTCGAGGAGGAGTCCTTCGAGGCCCTTCCGGCCCAGACGTACGTGAAGGGCTTCCTGCGCACGTACGCCGACTACCTCGGGCTCGACGGGCAGCTCTACGTCGACGAGTTCAACTCCCGCTACGGGGACGGCGACGAGCCGCCGGAGCCGGTGATCGCACGGCGCACGTCTCAGGTCGGCCGGCACCACCGGCGGCTCGAGCGGCGCTGGGTGGTGTTCGCGCTGGGCGGGATCGCCGCGGTCGTCGTGTTCTTCATCGCGGCGTGGAGGTTCGGCGGCAACAACGACGAGCAGATCCCGAACCTCGGCACGCCCACCACGACGACCACGACCGCCAAGAAACCGCCGAAGCCGGTCGCGGCTGCGCCCGTGAAGCCGAAGCCGGCAACCCTGCGGCTCTACATGCGCGCCGACCACGGGAACTGCTGGATGGACGTCCGCAACTGGTCGTCGAGCGGCCGCAGCCGGTTCACCGGGACGGTCGAGCTCGGCCAGGCGCAGTTCTTCATCGCGCGGCGGCTCTGGATCAACTTCGGCGCCCCCGGCAACCTGTCGATCGTCTTCAACCGCAAGCTCATTCACATCACGCGCGGCGGCGCGTACGTCTTCACGCCGCGCGGCTTCTCGCAGGCCGCTTGAGCCGCCCGCGCGGCTTCGTCGTCGTCACCGGCAGCGAGCTCGTCCGCGGCGATCGCACCGACCGCAACGGGCCGTTCCTGGCGGGCGAGCTGCTGCGACTGGGGCTCGAGCCGGCCCGGATCGCCATCGTCGGCGACGATCCGGCGGAGCTGGAGGCGACGCTCCGCGAGGCGCTCGAGGCCGACCTCTGCCTCGTCTCGGGCGGGCTAGGGCCGACGCATGACGACCGGACGGTGGGGCTCGTCGCTCGCGCCGCGGGTCGCGAGCTCGCGGTCGACGAGGGCCTCGAGCGCGAGATCGAGTCGATTTCCCGGTCGATCGCCGAGCGGCTGAGGCGGCCGTACGCGGACTTCGCGGAAGGTGTGCGGAAGCAGGCGACGCTTCCTGCAGGCGCGGTCGTACTCGGGATCGCCGGGACCGCGCCCGGCCTCGCGCTGGAGACGGAGGCGGGTGCGGCGATTGTGCTCCCGGGGCCTCCGAGCGAGCTGCGCCGGCTGTGGCCGCGGGCGCTCGAGACCGCGGCGGTGCAGGCGGTGCTTTCGCGCGCGCGTGCGCCCGAACGGCGTGTGCTGCGCTTCTACGGCGCCAGCGAGTCGGAGATCGCGCGAGCGCTCGCGGAGAGCGGAGGCGAGGGCGACGGCGTGACGGCGACCGTCTGCGCGCGCGACTACGAGATCCACGTCGACCTCTTCGTCGACGAGGACGGTCGCGCGAGGGCCGACGAGCTCGCGGCCGGCCTGCGCGAGCGCACGGGACGGCACCTCTTCGCCGAGGACGAGCGGCCGGCGGAGGAGCTCGTTCTCGACGCCTGCCGGGAGCGCGGGTTGACGCTGGCCACGGCCGAGTCCTCGACAGGCGGCCTGATCGCGGCGCGGCTCACCTCGGTTCCCGGCTCCAGCGAAGTCTTCCTCGGAGGCGTGGTCGCCTATGCGAACGAGGTGAAGGAGCGGGAGCTCGGCGTGCCACAGGAGGTGCTCGAGCAGCACGGAGCCGTCTCGGCCGAGGTCGCGGCGGCGATGGCTGAAGGGGCGCAGGCCCGTCTGGGCGCGGACGTCGCGGTGGCCGTGACCGGCATCGCGGGCCCGGGCGGCGGCTCGCCGGAGAAGCCGGTCGGGCTCGTCTACCTGCACGCCGAGTCGCCGGCTGGAAGCGCCGCCCGTGAACTGCGCCTGCCAGGCGACCGAGCCGCAGTCCGCGGCCGGACGGCGGCCGCGGCCCTGCACCTCGTGCGCACACTCCTGGCGCGAAGTCGTGACGAAGACGTGTGAATCTTCCTGCTAGCGTCGTGGGCGATGAGCGGCTACGCCTCTTCTGCGCGCTCCGGCTCCCTGCTGAGACGGTGGAGCGGCTCGTGGCGTGGCAGCGCGAGGCGTTCGGGACAGTGCGCGGGGTCCGGGCGCTTCCGGGCGACCACCTGCACGTCACCCTGGCCTTTCTCGGGCACAGGCCGGCCGGCGAGCTCGAGGCGATCGTCGGCGCGCTGCGCGAGGCGGCCGCCGTGGCGGAGCGGCCCCGCCTGTCGCTCCACGGCTACCGCGAGACGCGCAGTGTCGGGATGCTCACCTTCGACGACGAGGGCGGCCGCGCGACGGCGCTGGCGGCCGACCTCCATGGGCGTCTCGAGGCGCTCGGCGTCTACGAGCCCGAGCGCCGCAGGTGGCTCCCGCACGTGACGGTCCTGCGCTTTCGCGAGCGCCCGCGGCTCCGGCCGGCGCTGCCCGCGCTGGAGCCCTTCGTGCCGTCCGACGCTGCTGCTTACCTGTCCCGGCTACGCCCCGGCGGGGCGCAATACGAAGTCCTCGAATCCGTCGCATTGGGAGGGAGATAGGTGGACCGCGAGCAGGCTCTCGATACCGCGCTCGGCCAGATCGAGCGCCAGTTCGGCAAGGGCTCGGTGATGCGCATGAACGACCGGGCGCAGGTTGCGATCGGCGCCGTCTCGACCGGCTCGCTCTCGCTCGACCTCGCGCTCGGGATCGGTGGGCTGCCTCGCGGCCGCATCGTCGAGATCTTCGGCCCCGAGTCGTCGGGCAAGACGACGCTCGTCTACCACGTGATCGCCGAGGCGCAGCGCCGCGGTGGCATCTGCGCCTTCATCGACGCCGAGCACGCGATGGACCCGACCTACGCGAAGAAGATCGGCGTGAACATCGACGACCTGCTCGTCTCGCAGCCCGACACCGGCGAGCAGGCGCTCGAGATCGCGGAGCTGCTGATCCGGTCGGGCGCGCTCGACGTGGTCGCGGTGGACTCGGTCGCGGCGCTGACGCCCAAGGCCGAGATCGAGGGTGAGATGGGCGACTCCCACGTCGGCCTCCAGGCGCGGCTGATGAGCCAGGCGCTGCGCAAGCTCGCAGGGACGCTCAACCGCACCGACACGATCTGCCTGTTCACGAACCAGCTCCGCGAGAAGATCGGCGTCATGTTCGGCAACCCGGAGACGACCCCGGGCGGCCGCGCGCTCAAGTTCTACTCGTCGGTGCGCCTCGACATCCGCCGGATCGAGACGCTCAAGGACGGCGTCGAGGCCTACGGGAACCGGGTGCGCGTGAAGGTGGTGAAGAACAAGGTCGCGCCGCCGTTCAAGCAGGCCGAGTTCGACATCATCTACGGCACCGGGATCTCGTGGGAGGGCACGGTGCTGGACGCGGCGCTCGAGCGGAAGGTCGTCCAGAAGTCCGGCTCGCACTTCAGCTTCGAGGAGGAGCGGCTGGGTCAGGGGCGCCAGAACGCGACGGCGTTCCTGCGCGAGCACCCCGACGTGACCCAGCAGGTGCTGCAGCGAATCCAGGCGCTCGCCGGTCCCGACCAAGTCGTCTCGGCGCGGCTGCTGCCGGAGGTGGGTGCCGGCGAGAACGGCCGGCCGGCCGCGGACCCCGAGGCGGAGGGTCAGAAGGCCGAAGCCGAGGTCGGTTCCAAGGCGTAGGTGGAGCCGCCGCTGGAGCCCGAGAGCGAATCGGAGTCTCGGCGGCGGGCAGAGGCGCTCGCCCTGGCGATGCGAGCGCTGGCGCGCCGGGAGCACACGCGTCGAAGCCTGCGGCAGCGGCTCCTGCGGTCGGGCGTCAGCGCAGGTGACGCAGACGCTGCCCTGGACCGGCTCGTACGGACCGGCCTTCTGGACGAGGGCCGCTTCGCCCAGGAGCGTGCCCGCGTGCTGGCCGAGCGCGGGAAGGGCGACGCAGCAATCCGTTTCGAGCTCGAGCATGCCGGGGTCGACGCGACCGAGATCGAGTCGGCGCTCACGGCACTCGACCCCGAGCGCGAGCGCGCCGCGCGGCTCGTCGGCCGCCGCGGAGCGACTCCGGCAACGGCGCGGCTCCTGGCGAGCAGGGGCTTCGAGGAGGACGTCGTCGCCGCTCTCGTTGCGCGAGACGACTGATCGGAGTTACGATACGAAAGCTTCATTCGACATTTTGCCTGCATCTAACGTGTTTCCGAATCGGAAGTGACCACCAACCAGACCATGACCAGCGACAGCGCGAGGGAGTCGAGCTAGCAGCGGCGGTGTGTTGACCCGCCGGCGAGGCACGCGCGCCTCGCCGTCCCGATTCGAGCATGTCCCGGTGCAAGCGGTGCCGCAATGAGCACCGCGTTCAGGCGCGGACAACGGTTCCCGGCCGAGCCGCAGGCCCGGCCCGAAGGTGGGAGCGCGAATGGTCGTCGTCATCGGGATCTTCATCGGGGTCGTAGTCGGGGCGGGGTTTGCCTTCCTGTCGCTCTACGCGTTCGCCGGCTCCCGTCTCGCCGCCGCCCGCCGCACGCGCCAGCTGCTCCTCACCGAGGCGAAGCGCGAGGCGGACGCAATTCAGCGCGAGTCGCAGATCGAGGCACGTGAGGAATCGGTTCGGCTCCGGGCGGAGGTCGAGCGCGAGATCGCGGAGCGCCGAGCAGAGATCCTGACGATCGAAGAGCGCGTCCTCGCGAAGGAAGAGGACATCGACCGCAAGCTGACGGAGCTCAGCCGCCGCGAGCAGGGCGTCACCGACCGCGAGATCCACACGAAGCAGCTCCAGGAAGAGCTGAAGGAGGCGCGCG
>JBKPFI010000038.1:0-32242 GCA_046728775.1 Actinomycetota bacterium
CTTCAACTTCTTCTTCCTGCCTCCGTTGCATACGCTCGAGCTCACGGACTCGGAGAACTGGGTCGCGCTAGGCGTCTTCGTCGTCACCTCGATCGTCGTGAGCGAGCTGGCGACGCGTGCGAGGAGGCGCGCCTTCGCCGCGGCCGAAGCCGACACCCTGCGCCGCAGCGACGCCGCCAAGACTGCGGTCTTGCACGCCGTGAGCCACGACCTGCGCTCGCCGCTGACCGCTATCCGCGTTGCGGCGGGCGGCCTCGAGAGCGGCTCGGTCGAGCTCGGCAAGAAGGACCGCGCCGCGCTGCTGGAGACCATCCGTTTGGAGACGGCGCGGCTCGAGCGGCTCGTGGCGAACCTACTCGACCTCTCGCGGCTGGAGGCGGGAGCCGCGCCTGCGCGGCGCGAGCTCTGGCCGGTCGACGAACTCGTCTCGCGTGCGCTGGAGTCGCTGGGTACGGATGCCGCGCGCGTCGAGGTCTCACTCGACGGCGACGCGCCGCTCGTCAGCGTCGACGCCGCCCAGCTCGAGCGCGTGCTGGTGAACGTGCTCGAGAACGCGCTTCGCTTCTCGTCTCCCGCCGATCCGGTCGAGCTGGTCGTCAGCAGCACGGGCGACGACGTGCTCGTGCGGATCTCAGACCACGGCCCGCGCCTCGATGAGGCCGACCTGGAGCGCATCTTCGAGCCGTTCGAACACGGGCGAACGGGTGGGGAGGGGACCGGCCTCGGGCTCGCGATCGCGCGCGGCTTCGCCGAGGCGAACGGCGCCCGGCTGTGGGCCGAGGCGCGGCCCGGCGCCAGCGCGGCGTTCACGCTGGCGATGCCGTCCGCGGCCGCGCGGCCGACACTCGTTCGATGAGTGAGGGGAAGGTGCTCGTCGTCGACGACGCGCCGCAGATCCTTCGCGCGCTGCAGACGAACCTGCGGGGGGCCGGGTACGAGGTGGCGACCGCGGCCTCGGCACAAGAAGCCTTGAGCGCGGCCGCGATGCGTCCGCCCGACGCGTCATTCTCGACCTGGTGCTCCCGGACGGGAGCGGGATCGACGTCGCCCGCGAGCTGCGCACGTGGAGCGCAGCGCCGATCCTGGTGCTCTCGGTGGTGGGCGACGAGGCCGAGAAGGTGGCCGCCCTCGACGGGGGCGTGGACGACTACGTCGAGAAGCCATTCGGGATCGACGAGCTGCTCGCACGGCTGCGCGCGTTGCTGCGGCGCGCCGGCCCCTCGACCGACCCGGTGCTCGAGGTCGGCGAGCTCGTGATCGACCTCGACAAGCGGCTCGTGACCGTCGGGGGTCGGCGCGTGCAGCTGACGCCAAACGAGTTCGAGCTGCTCCGGGTGCTGGCCCAGAACGAGGGCAAGCTGATGACTCACCCGGCGATCCTGCGCGAGGTTTGGGGGCCGGCGTACGGCACCGAGTCGCACTACCTGCACGTCTACGTCTCCCAGCTGCGGCGCAAGCTGGAGGCGGATCCAGCGCGGCCGCGCTACCTGCTGACCGAGCCCGGGGCGGGCTACCGATTCGTGAACCCGGTCGCGCGGTCTTGAGCGCTTCCTGAGGGCGCAGAGCCGAGGTTTGAGGCGGCTTTGAGGGCCGCCGGCCTACCGTCAAGGCATGGTCACGCATGCCCTCCCCGCGTCTGCCCTTGAACGGGTTGCCTACCGGCGGATCGTCGTTCCAATCGCAGGCGACGATGATTCCGAGACCGGCGTGGCGCTGGCTGCGGAGCTGGCTCCAGAGGGCGGCGCGTCGATTACCGCGGTCGTCGTCATCGAGGTGCCGGCGGAGCTGCCCCTAGACGCCCACATGCACGCGGAGGAGCGCGCGGCGAGGGCGGCGCTGGAGAAGGCACACGCGATCGCAGCCACCCGCGGCGTCCGGCTCCGCGAGCGAATCGTCCGCCCCCGGTCGCGCGGCGAGGCGATCGTCGCCGAGGCGGAGGCCGCCCACGCCGACCTGATCGTGATGCGCGCCGCCCCGAAGAACCGGAAGCGGCTCTTCGGACGGACGGCCGACTACGTGCTCCGCCGCGCGGACTGCCGCGTGCTCGTTACCGCCCCGCGGCCGTGAGCGCGGAGCGCATCCACGAGCATCCGCCGGTCGTCGCGCCGGTCGCCGCGCGGATGAAGCGCTTGATGATCGGCAGGCCGCGCGCGACGCGGGAAATCGAGGAGACCCTCCTGTCGAAGACGCTCGCGCTGCCGATCTTCTCGTCGGACCCGATCTCGTCGGTCGCGTATGCGAGCGAGGCCGCGATGACGGTGCTGGTGGCCGTGTCGCTCTCGGCGCTCCACCTTGTCTTCCCGATCTCGCTCGCGATCGCGGCGCTGCTCGCGATCGTGGTGCTCTCCTACAGCCAGGGCGTGCGCGCCTACGCGTCGAGCGGCGGCTCGTACGTGTTCGCGCGCGAGAACCTGGGGACGCTTCCGGCGCTCGTTGCCGGAGCCGCCCTTCTAACGGACTACGTGCTCACCGTCGCCGTCTCGGTGGCGGCAGGCGTCTTCGCGATCACCTCGGTCGCACCGAGCCTCGCGTCGCACCAGCTGGCACTCTCGCTCGCGTGCGTCCCGATCCTGACCGTCGGCAACCTGCGGGGCGTGCGCGAGTCGGGGCTGCTGTTCGCGTTCCCGACCTACGGCTTCATTGCCATGCTCTACCTCACGCTCGCGATCGGCGTCGCGAAGTGCACGGTCGGCAGCTGCCCGATCGCGCAGGTCCCGCACCCGCTCGCCGCGGGCACGGGGACGATCGGCCTCTTCGTCCTGCTGAAGGCGTTTTCGTCCGGGGCCGTCGCGCTCACCGGCGTCGAGTCGATCTCGAACGGCGTAACCGCCTTCCGCCGGCCTCAGGCCCAGAACGCGGCGCGCACGCTCTACGTGATGGGAGGGATCGCGATCAGCTTCTTCGTCGCGACGTCGTGGCTGGCCGTGCACATGCACGCCAGGCCGAGCGAGACGACGTCGGTGCTCTCGCAGATCGCGCGCGGCGCGTTCCCGGCCGGCTCGCCGGGATCGACGGGCTACTACCTCGTGCAAGCCTTCACGCTGGCGATCCTCGTGCTGGCCGCCAACACGTCGTACCAGGGCTTCCCGCGCCTGGCCGCGTTGCTCGCCCACGATCGCTTCCTGCCGAGTCAGTTCGTCAACCTCGGTGACCGGCTCGCGTACTCGAACGGGATCCTCGTCCTCGCGGGCCTGGCGACGGGCCTGCTGGTCGCCTTCCGCGCGAACGTGAACTCGCTGATCCACCTCTACGTGATCGGGGTCTTCACCGCGTTCACGCTAGCCCAAGCCGGCATGGTGCGGCACTGCCACCGAGGACGCGAGCCGGGGTGGCGGTGGCGGGCCGCCCTGAACGCGGTCGGAGCCATGACGACGCTGGTCGTGACGGTGGTCGTCGTGAGCACGAAGTTCCTGGACGGCGCTTGGATGGTGATCATCGCGATTCCGCTGCTCGTCTTGACCTTCTACGGCGTGCGGCGGCACTACCGCGCCGTCGGCCGGCGCCTCCGGGCGAAGGCCCGGGCAGTGCTCGCCAGCCGTGAGGTGGAGAACAACGTCGTGCTCTATGTCGAGCGGCTCGACGCCGCCACCCGCGAGGCGCTCTGGTTTGCACAGTCGATCTCGAAGAGCTCGTTCCGCGCGATCCACGTGCCGTTTCCCGGCAGCGACCCCGGCATCGGCCCCCGCTTCTTCCACTGGACCGACGGCAACCCGCGACTCGAGATCCTCCCGAGCGACGGCGACCCGCTCGACGCCGTGCTCGAGGAGGTCTGGGCGGTTCCACAGGGCGAGAGCCGGTTCGTCACGGTCGTCGTGCCGGAGCTTTTCCGGAAGCCCTCGCTGCTCTCCGCCGTGCTCCACCGCTCGACCTTCTCACTAAAGCTCGGCCTCCTGCGCGAGCCCGGCGTTGCCGTCACCGACGTCCCAAAGCTCGGCGACGACAACGAGTTGCCCGAGCGAGCGGAAGTCGTCGTGCCGGTTTCCGAGGTGAACGCAGCGTCGCTCCGAGCGCTGCAGTACGCACGCTCGCTGGGGTTCCGCGGCACGAGAGCCGTCTACTTCGCGGATCACGAGGACGAGGCGGAGGCCATGAGGCGCGACTGGCGGCAATTCCCGACGGGGATCCCGCTCGAGGTGGTCGACGCGCCCTTCCGCGACATCGGAAACCCGCTGCTCTCATACCTGCGCGGGATCACGGCCGATCCCGAGGCCGTCGCCGTAGTCGTGATGCCGGAGGTAGTGGTGCGCGGGACCGACCGGCTCCTTCACAACCAGCGGGCGCTCTATCTGAAGCGCTTGCTGCTCTTCGAGCCTCGCGTGATCCTCACCTCGGTGCCCTTCCAGCTGACCTAGGGCACAGTCAGGACGATCTTGCCGAACTGTTCGCCCGCCTCGAGCCGCTCGTGGGCGGCGCGGGCCTCCGCTAATGGGTAGACCGAGTCGACGATCGGCTTCGCGCGGCCGCTCTTGACGAGCTCGTACGCGGCCTCGAAGTCCTCGCGCGCGCCCATCGTCGAGCCGTAGATCGACAGCTGCTTCCACCAGATCCGGTGTAGCGCGGCAGGCGGGTTGGGGCCGGTGGTCGCTCCGCAGACGGCGATGCGGCCGCCCGCCCGCGCGGCCTGCAGAGAGGTTTGCCACGTCGCCTCGCCGACGTGCTCCACGACCACTTCGACACCCGCGCCGCCGGTCGCCTCCTTGACGGCGCCGAGCACGTCGCCGGTCGCGTGGTTCACGGCCGCTTCGGCGCCGAGCGCGCGGGCCCGCTCGAGCTTCTCGTCGCTCGAGGAGGTGACGAGCGCCCGCGCTCCGAGAGCCTTCGCAATCGCCAGGCCGGCGGTGGCGACGCCGCTGCCGATCCCCCAGAGCAGGACCCACTCGCCCTCGTGGAGCCGCGCTTTCGTGACCAGCAGCCGGTGGGCGGTCTCGAAGACGAGTGGGAAGGCCGCGCCGTCCTCGAACGAGATCGTCTCCGGGAGCGGGTAGACGTTCGTCTCCGGGCCGGCGACGAGCTCCGCGTGCGTGCCGTCCATGTGCTCGCCGACGACGGTGATCCGCTCGCCGTGCTCGATGCCGGGGTTGATCACGACGCGCTCGCCCGTGTCCTCGCGCACGCCCGCGCCGTCCGCGCCGAGGATGCGGGGCTTGGGCACCGAGGGAAGGCCCTTGCGGATCCAGAGGTCGAGATGGTTCAAGGACGCGGCTCGCAGACGGACGGGCACGTCGCCCGGCCCCGGCTCCGGCTCCGGCGCGTCCTCGTAGCGGAGAACCTCCGGCCCGCCGTCCTCATGTATCCGAATCGCCTTCACGACCGCGGAAAGTGCTCCGCACTTTCCGCGGAGCTGGTTTGGTGCCTCGCTTCGCTCGCACGGAGGGAATAGAAACCGATGTTGCAAGGGCACAATTGATCCATGACCGGTCCTGAGCTTAGTAGCCTCGGGGAGGAGCTCGGCCTAGACGTGGTCGGCGCGGCTCCTGTGGCTCCGTACGAGGAGACCGAGCGGCACATCCGCGAGCGCCGCGAGCGTGGTCTCTTCGCCGACATGCGCTTCACGATGGCGCGGCCGGAGGTCTCGTGCCACCCGGAGACGCTGCTCGATGGTGCCCGCGCGGTCGTCTCGGCGGCGCTCTGCTACTGGGCCGACGGAGAGGCGCCGCCGCCCGGGCACGGGCGGCTGCCGCGTTACACCTGGTGGGATGCGTACGCGGCGCTGCGCGAGCGGCTCGACGAGCTCGGGAGTCGGCTCGGTGGCGAGTACCGGGTACTCGTCGACGCGAACCAGCACGTCGACCGCGAGGCCGCGGCTCGTTCGGGCGTCGGTTTCTACGGCAAGAACACGATGCTGATCACGCGCCGCTACGGCTCGTGGGTCGTGCTCGGCACGCTCGTCACGACGGCCGAGATCGAGCCGACGCCGCCGTTGGACGCCGACTGCGGCTCCTGCACGCTCTGCATCGACGCCTGCCCGACGAACGCGCTCGACGAGCCGGGCGTGCTCGACGCGACGCGCTGCCTCTCGTACTGGACGCAGTCGGCCGACCCGTTCCCGGGCGAGTACCGCGAAGCGCTCGGCGACCAGGTCTACGGCTGCGACATCTGCCAGGACGTATGTCCGTGGAACCGCGGCGTCGAGAAGCGGCGTGCGGGCCGGGCGCCGCCGAAAGGCGCGGAGCCTCACGTGTCGCTCGCCGACTGGCTCCAGGCCGGCGACGAGGAACTGGCGAGCCGCTACGACCGCCTGTTCGTGCCGCGGAACGATCCGCGCTACCTGCGCCGCAACGCGCTCGTCGCGCTCGGCAACGCGGGCGGGGATGCCGGCCTCGCGCGACGACACGCGGTGGGCGACGACCCGCTCCTGCGCGAGCACGCCGAGTGGGCTCTCCACCGGCTCGAGGAGCGCGCGTGACCGAGACCGAGCGCCTGCGCCAGACCGAGCGCTGGATCGCCTGGGTCCGCCTCGCCGCGGTCCCGTTCGCGATCGTCAACGTCGCGTTCGCCCGCAACTACCCGAGCGGCTTCCAGCTCAGGGGTTGGGCCACCACCGCGGTGCTCGCGGTCGGCGCGGTCGTTCTGTTCTGGCTCAGCCGGCGCGACTGGCCCCGCGCCGCGCAGGTGCGCCTCGGCATCGTCGCCACCGCCTTCGACTTCGCGGTCGTCTCGGCCTACGTGCTCGTCTACTACTTCCAGACCGGGTCGCCGATCCGCCAGATCCTCTTCCTGCCGCTGGTCGAGGCGGCCTTGCGGTACGGGATCCCCGGCGCCGTGGTCGTCGCGGCGGCGACGGTGCCGGTGCTCGCCGTGTTCGAGGCGCTCCGCTTGCACCGGCTCGACCGGCCGTACCACGTCAACTACATCACGCTCCAGGTCGGGATCGAGCTCCTGATGGGCCTCGCGATCGGCTGGCTCCTGGCCCGCCTGAGCCGCCAGTCGGAGTTCACGGAGTCGCGAGCGCGGGAGGCCGAGCGCCTCCGCGACAGCCTCGGGCGCCGTGCCGACCTCCTGGAGGCCGCGAACCGCTGCGCGCGGGCGCTCAGCTCGTCGCTCGACCTGGACCGGGCCTTCGACGCGTTCATTCGCGAGGTGCGCGGCCTGATCCCGTTCGACCGGATGGCGATCGTGCTCAGCGAGGACGGCACCGCCCAGGTGATGGCCGTGGCCGGGGAGGGCGCCGAGGACGTGCTGCCGCCGGGGACGGGCAGGCCGATCCACGGGAGCCTGCTGGAGGAGCTGCTCCGCACGAACCGCAGCGTCTACCGCCGCGACATGGTCGACGCGGACTACCCGGAGGAGGAGTACTTCCTCGGGCTCGGCCTGCGGTGCCGGCTCGCGACGCCGCTGCTTCAGGGGCCGCGCGCGATCGGGATGCTCTCGCTCGTCCGCCGCGAGCCGTCGTCGTTCGGGCCGGAGGAGATCGAGCTGGCGGGCCTCCTCGGCCGGCTCGTGGCGAGTGCCGTCCAGAACATCCGCGCCTACGAGGCCGAGCGCAAGACGGTCGAGGAGCTGCGACGGCTCTCGGCGCTGCGGGCGGACTTCGTCTCGCTCGTCTCCCACGAGCTGCGGACGCCGATGGCCGCCGTGATCGGCGCCTCCCGCACGCTCCAACAGCGCTGGCGAGAGCTCTCGCCTGACCAGCGGGAGTCGTTCCTCGACCTGATCGCCGGCGAGACGACGCGCCTCGCCGACCTGATCCGCGACGTGCTCGACACCTCGCGCATCGAGGCCGGGACGTTCAGCTTCCGCTTCGCTGACGTCGACCTCGGCCAGCTTGTGCGCGACACCGTCGCGACGGCCGAGCTCGGGCAGGACGAGGTGCGGCTGCGCGCAGATGTGCGAGGCCCGCTGCCCGAGATCCGCGGCGACGCCGAGCGCCTCCGCCAGGTGCTGACGAACCTGATCGACAACGCGATCAAGTACTCGCCGGCCGGTGGCGAGGTCGAGGTACGCGCGTACCCCGAGAACGGGCGCGTGCGGATCGACGTCCGCGATCGCGGGCCTGGGATCGCCAAGGAGGACCAGAAGCTGATCTTCGAGAAGTTCGGCCGCGTGACGGGTCGCGACGCGAGCCGCCCGGGTACCGGCCTCGGCCTCTTCATCGCCCGCTCGATCGCCGAGGCCCACGGCGGCGCGCTCGAGGTCCTCTCCGCGCCGGACCAGGGCGCAACGTTCACGCTCGAGCTGCCCCTCGGATCAGGCGGCTCCACCTAGCCCGAGTGTGCAAACCGGGGTCTGACCCGGGGTTCGGCTCTACGCGACACGTACGCGGGAGAGGCCGAGCTCCCGCTGCACTGCTCGCGCCCGCGCGGCGATCTCTCGCCGGAGCTCGGGCGGCTCCAGCACGACCGCCTCGCCGCGGTAGGAGAGGATCTCGCCGACGAGCCACTCCGGGCTCCCCACGGGCCGCTCCGCGACCGCCGAGCCGTCGGCGAGACGGCGCGCCCCCTTCTCGAGCTCCCAGCGCGCGATCTCGGGCGAGTACCAGATCCGGGCCGGACGGGCGTCGCGGAACTCGTGCGGATCGAAGCCCTCGCGCGGCTCGAAGTGCCCGCGCTGGAGCCGGGCGCTGCGCATCCGGTCGAGGCGGAACGAGCGCTCGCCGTCGCGGGTGCGATCCCAGGTGTGCACGTACCAGTACGGCAGCCGCCGCTCGAGCGAGTACGGCTCGACGAGGTGCGTCGAGACTTCCTCCTCGCCCTCCTTCAGGTAGTCGACCTCGACGAGGCGCCGCTCGCGGAGGCCGCGGCTGAGCGTGCCGACGAGGTCCTCCTCCGCCCGCTGCACGTGCGGCTCGGGTGTCTGCTGCAGCTCGAACTCGCCGAAGGTCTCCTCCAGCTTCGCCCGCACCCGCTCCAGCGGCGTGCGCGCGTCGGCGGCGATCATCGGGCCGACGAACTCGAGCGCCAGCCGGATCGCACGCGCCTCCAGCGGAGTCAGCCGGGGTGGCGCGCGGAAGGTGTCGCCGAAGAGCTCCTTGTCGACGCGGATCGTGTCGCCGTTGAGCTCGGCGTAGACCGCGTAGCAGCCGCCGCCGAAGTTGACGAGGTTCAGCAGCGAGAGGTGCTCCTCGAGCTCGTCGAAGGGGATGTTGAAGCGGTCGACGAGGTCCTGCGCCGGGAACTCCGCCTCAGAGTCCTCGCCGCACCGGTCGAGCAGGTAGGCGAGGAGCGCCTGCAGCACGGCGAAGCGCTCGGGGGCCACCGGGGCGGCCGGCCGCTCGGCTTCCTCCTCGACCCGGCCATCGCTCTCGGCGGCCAGCCGCTCCGGCGCGCCCTCGTGCCGCTCGCGCACGAGCCTCAGTGCGCGGGCGACCTCCCGCCGCAGCTCCTCGGGTGCCTGCGGCAGGGCGCGCCCGTCCTGCCGCAGCACCCACGACGCGAGCAGCGGCAGGCTCGAGTACTCGGTCGCGAAGACACCGTCCTCGACCTTCGTGCCGAAGGTCCGCTCGACCCACCAGGCGGTGTCGCCGGCGACCTCGATGCGCGCCTCGCCGACGGGATCCCCGATCTGCCAGGGCGGGCGGCCGCGGTAGCGGTCGACGTCGAACTCCTGGGGCAGCCGGAAGTCCCGCTCCCGCCGCGTCGCGAAGCGGATGTCGCCGCGGATGCGCGAGACCCGGAACGTGCGCTCGTCGCCGGCGTCGAGGTCCTGGCCGACCACGTACCACGCACCCGCGTCCTGGAAGAGCGCGAACGGGTTGACGGTGCGCTCGCGCTCCGCGTCGCGCGGGAGCGACCAGTACGGGCACGTCACCCTCCGCTGCGTCGAGAGCGCAGCCTCGAGCTTCCCGAGCCGACCCTGCATCTCCGCCGAGTACTCCGGGTCGAGTACCTCGACGCGCAGCGCGGTGTCCGTCGGCGCCTCCGCAAAGCCCGGCCGGCCGAGCGCGAGGTTCTGCAGCGCGAGCCGCAGCGGCTCGGCGTAAGCGAACTTGCCCTCGAGGAGGTAGAGGCACGTCTGCAACGCCGCGAGCTCCTCGTCCGTGAGCTCGAGCGGCGGCAGGAAGTAGCGCTCGGAGCGCATGGTGTAGAGCTCCTCGCCGGTGTACTCGTCGCGCTGCGAGTGCAGCGGCACGCCGAGCGCGATCAGCTCCGCGCGGTCGGAGTAAAAGCGCCGCGCGAACGCCTCGTCCGACATCTCCTGGTAGCCCTCGACCTGCCCCTTGATGTCGCGTGCCGTCACCGCCCGCCGCTCCGCCATCAGGAAGGCGACGAGCGAGAGCTGACGGATCAGCTTGTCGGTGTCATGCGACAACCCGCGCGAGACTACCGCGTCGGCGGAGGGTTGGCTACGCCGCGACCTTCGAGCGCTCGAGGTGCTGGTGCGACGGGCAGTAGTCGCGGTCGGGCAGCGGGGTGCGCTGGCACGGCTTGCCCTTACGGGTCGTCGCGCGGCAGCGGGCGATCCCGCCGTCGAACGCTCCGGCCTCGATCTGGCTCTCGATGAAGGCGACCGCGGCCGCGACCCCCTCGCGCACGGCCCAGGCGACCTGGGCCTGGCACGTGATCGGGAAGTAGCGCCGGATGTCCTGGAAGAGGGCGCGGTCGGGCTTCGCGAAGTAGAGCGGGTCCTTTGCCAGCCGCTCCATCGTCTGCTCGCACGCGCGGAGGACCTCGCGCCGGTACTGCACGCGCGTCTCAGGCGTCACGTACGGATCGACCAGGTCCTTGATGGACCGGTAGATCGCGCGTGAGTACTGATACATACAGGCCTGAATCTGGAGCGTCCGCTCGTCCATGATCAGTATCTCCGGCTCCTATTAATCTCCGGCAAAGCTTTGTTAATGACGGGTTAATCCTCTGCCTGGGCGGTCGGCCGTGGGCGGAGTCTAACGCTTCCCGGCCGTGTTACAAAGTCCCGTTTCCCGTTGGCTCCACGGTAAACGTCGGACGGCTTCGATCAGGGCGTGATCGGCCTCGGATACGGGCCGCGGTAGCCGTGGCGATGGGCGTCGATGATGTGGCTCTGCGCCTCGGCCTCCGTGTCGTAGATCCCGGCGAAGACGACGAAATAGCCTGGGTGCAGGCTCGAGAAGGAGGCCGACTCGAGCACGCCGACCTGCATCAGGCCGAGGCGTAGCGCCTGCTTCGCCTCGGCGACCGCGCCGGCCCGGCCGTTGATGGTCGGTATCGAGTCGAGCACGATCGTCCAGCCGCTCTTCCCGGCGGGCCAGGTGACGAGCGTCGCGGGACGCTGCCGCTTCGCGGGCGTCGTGCTCGTGGGGGCGGTCGGTATCGGTGTGCTCGTCGTCGGCTCGGGCGGCGTCGCGGTCACCGGAACGGGCGCACGAATCGCGACCGTGCGGACGAGCGTCCCGCTCGCCGAGCTCGAGCGGTCGGTGAGCCAGAGTGCGGAGACGACTCCGGCTGCCGCCGCGACGAGGAGCGCGAGCAGCGCAGGCCAGATCCAGTCACCGGGATACCAGCCGAGCCGCCGGCGCCAGGCCGAGCCTAGGACGGCAACGATGCCGGGCTTGTCGGGGAGGCGCGCGCCGCACTCCAGGCAGTACTCCTGGCTCTCGGCGGAGGGCGCCCCACAGCGTGGGCACTCGCGCTCCTCGTGCGGCATCGACGCCCTTAGCGCTCCCAGGGATCGGCGGAGTGGAGGACGGTCTCGTCGACCGCCTCCGACTCGGCCGCGGGCCCGGCGTCCTCCTTCGCCTCCTCCTGCGGGGGCTCGACGGCCCGGCCGCAGTTGGCGCAGAAGGCGGCGTCGGCAGGCAGCGGATGGCCGCAGCCCTCGCACGCGACCACCGGCTCGCGGCCCACGGGCCGGCCGCAGTTCGCGCAGAAGTGCGAGCCCCACGGAACGGGCGCGCCGCATTCGCAGGTGGACGGGGCGCGGCCGGCGGTCGCGACCGCCTCGAGCATCGAGTCCAGCTCACGCAGGCGCTGCTCGAGGGAGACGATCTCGCGGCACTGCTCGATGAGCAGCTGGTCGCGGAAGCTCGAGCGGCGATACATCTCGAGCGTCAGCCCGCCGAGGTCGCGGATCCGCTCCTCGCGCGCCTTCACGATCTCGCGTCGCTCGCGCCGCAGTGCGCCCGGCGAAGGCGCTCGGCGATAGATCCGCTGCGACCCCGTCGCTGCCCTGGCCCCGGAGCGCCTGCGGAGGCGTTTGAGCAGGGAAAAACGCGCCACGAGCGGCGCGAGTCTAGCAGTGCCGGTCGCTGTTCCTAGAAGCGGTGCTCGTCGCTCGCCGCGCGGCGCCCGAAGCCGGCTGCGAACACGATGAACAGGAGCACGCCGACGATCCCGACCGCGATCCCGACCCACGGGATCACGAACCCAAACACGATGCCGATCACGATCAATGCGAGTGCGAGGCCGATCATGGGTGGTCCGTTCCCGCGGAACGAGGTCGCAAACTAGAGATCCACGACGACGAGCCGCTCCTCGGTCAGCTCGCGCACGGCGTAGGCGGGCCCCTCGCGCGTGTTGCCGGAGTCCTTGACGCCGCCGTAGGGCATCTGGTCGGAGCGGAAGGTCGGGGCTTCGTTGACCGTCACGCCGCCGAACTCGAGCTCCTGCGCGGCCCGGAGCGCGTTGTCGAGGCGGCTCGTGAAGATGCCCGCCTGGAGGCCGTAGCGGGTCGAGTTCGCGAGCTCGATCGCCTCGTCCAGCGAGTCGACCGCGTTCAGTGTGACGACCGGGCCGAAGACCTCCTCGCAGCTGACCTTGAGCTTGGGCGAGGTGCCGGCGATCACCGTGGGTGCGATCAGGCCGTCGTGCTCCTCGCCGCCCGCCAGGATCTCCGCGCCGCCGGACCGGGCCTCGTCGATCCACGCCAGGATCCGCTCCCGGGCATCCTCGTCGATCACCGGGCCGAGGTCGGTCTCCTCGTCCGCGGGGTCGCCGACCTTCAGGGCCTGCACGCGCGGCAGGAAGCCTTCGACGAACGCCTCGTAGGCGGGCCGCTCGACGTACAGCCGCTGCACCGAGATGCAGCTCTGGCCCGCGAACGAGAACGCGTTCGCGGCCATCGCGGCAGCCGCTGCGTCGATGTCCGCGTCGGCCGTCACGATCACCGGCGTCGCGTTGCCGAGCTCGAGGTTCACCTTCTTGTGCGGAGCGCGCTCCTTCAGTCCCCAGCCGACCGCGCCGGAGCCGGTGAACGTGATCGCCTTGACGCGCTCGTCTGCCACGAGCACGTCCCCGATCTCCGAGGACGAGCCCGCGACGACGTTCAGCCAGCCCGGCGGAAGACCGGCTTCCTCCTCGAGCTCGGCGAGCAGGAGCGCCGACAGAGGCGTCTGGCTCGCGGGCTTGAGGACGACCGCGCAACCGGCCGCGAGGGCCGGCGCGAGCTTGTGGGCGACGAGGTTGAGCGGGAAGTTGAACGGCGTGATCGCGCCCACGATCCCGATCGGCCGCCGCAGCGTGAAGGCGAGCTTGCCCTCGCCGGCCTGGGCAGCGTCCATCGGCACGATCTCGCCCGCGAGCTTGCGCGCCTCCACGGCCGCGAAGGTGTACGTCGACATCGCGCGCTTCGCCTCGACCCGCGCCGCCTTCATCGGCTTGCCCGCCTCGTCCGAGATCTGCCGCGCGACCTCGTCGTGGCGGCGCCCGAGCGCGCCGGCCACCCGGACGAGGATCTCGGCGCGCCTGTGCGCCGGCAGCGGTTCGCGCATCGCCGCCTCCGCCGCGTCGATCGCGCGCGTCGTCTCGGCCGCGCCCGCCTTCGCGATCCGGCCCACGACCTCGCCCGAGTACGGCGAGCGCACCTCGATCCAGTCGCCCGTCTCGATCCACTCGCCGGCGACGTAGAGCCTGCGTTCGACCGCCGTTGTCGCCACGCCGCAAGTCTAGGACACTGGCCCTGTGCAGCCGGACGTGCGCTACGCCAGGAGCGGCGGGGCCGCGATCGCGTACCAGATCGTCGGCGACGGCGAGGTGGATCTCGTGTACGTCCCGGATTTCGTCTCGAACCTCGTCTACTGCTGGGAGTCGCAGCGCTGGCGCCGCTTCTACGAGGCGCTCGCGCGGTCGTTCCGCTGATCCTCTTCGACAAGCGCGGCACCGGGCTCTCCGATCTCGGCGGGCACTACCCGGCGCTCGAGACGCGCATGGAAGACCTGCATGCCGTCCTCGACGCCGCCGGCTCCGAGCGGACGGTCTTGCTCGGCTCGCACGACGGCTCCTCGGTCTCCGCCATGTACGCGGCGACGTACCCCGAACGGACGCGGGCGATCGTGCTCTTCCATCCGGAGGCCCGCGCCGAATACGCCGACGACCCCGGGGCCGAGCAGGATCTCGCGCGGCTGCGGGAGCTGTGGGGGACACAGGCGTACTGCGACGAGATCCTGAGAGACTCGTGCCCGACGCTCCTCGCCAGCGACGAGGACCGGCTCTGGTTCGCCAACTTCCTTCGGGTGGGGGCAACGCCCGCCGTCGGCTACGCGCTGAACCGCGCGTGGTTCGAGACCGACATCCGCGAGCTTCTCCCGGCGGTGCGCGTGCCGACTCTCATCTTCTACCGGCCCCCAATGGAGCAAGCGGCGCGCGCAGTCGGCGGCCTGATCCGTGGGTCTCGCCTGCTGCGGGTCTCCGGCGAGGACTACTGGGGCATCTTCCTCTCGCCCGAGATTCCGGACGAGGTCGAGCGCTTCGTCGCGGGCGAGCAGCCGCCGCACGTTCCGGACACGGTGCTGACGACGTTGCTCTTCACCGACATCGTGGGCTCGACGGAGCGGGCGGCTCGCGTAGGCGACACCGCCTGGCGGGAGCTCCTCGGACGGCACCACGCGCTGGTCAGGCGCGAGCTCGCGCGCTTTCGAGGAGAGGAGCAGGACACCGCCGGGGACGGGTTCTTCGCCACCTTCGATGGGCCGGCACGGGCGATCAGGTGTGCGCACGCGGTCGTCGACGGCCTTCGTGAGCTCGGCCTCGACATACGGGCCGGCCTCCACACCGGGGAGTGCGAGCTCCACGAGGGCAAGGTCGCGGGGATCGCCGTCTCGATCGGTGCGCGCGTTGCCTCGGCGGCGCGCGGGGGCGAGGTGCTCGTCTCGCAGACGGTCAAGGACCTCGTCGCCGGCTCGGGCCTCGCGTTCGAACCTCGCGGTGAGCACGAGCTCAAGGGCGTTCCCGGCTCGTGGCAGCTGTACTCGGTCGCAGATGCCGGATCCCACCACGGCCAGGGCCTGCAGCGTTCCTAGACTGTCACCGTGAGAGACGCGCTGATCGTCGACGCCGTCCGCTCGCCGATCGGCAAGCGGGACGGCACGCTCGCATCGCTGCGCGCCGACGAGCTCGCGGGCCAGGTGTTGAACGCGCTCGTCGAGCGCAACGGCGTCGATCCGGGAGACGTCGAGGACGTCCAGATGGGCTGCGTCTCCCAGGTCGGCGAGCAGGGCTGGAACATCGGGCGGATGGCGCCGCTCGTCGCGGGGTGGCCGGAGACGGTGCCGGGAACGACCGTCGACCGGCAGTGCGGGTCCTCGATGCAATGCAACTTCAACGCGGCGGCGGCCGTGGGTGCCGGGCAGCTCGATGTCGTCGTGTCCGCCGGAGTCGAGTCGATGTCGCGCGTGCCGATGGGCTCGAGTGGCGGCGACCTCTCGGACAAGCTGCTCGACCGCTGGGAGATCGTCCCGCAGGGGATCTCGGCGGAGCTGATCGCCGAGCAGTGGGGATTGTCGCGCGAGGAGCTCGACGCCTACTCGTACGAGTCCCACCGGCGCGCGCTCGCGGCGATCGAGGAGGGGCGCTTCTCGCAGGAGATCGTGCCGGTCGAGGTCTCGAACCCGCACGTCGGGGTGCTATTCGAGGTCGACGAGACGCCCCGGGCCGACACCTCTCTGCAGGCGCTGTCAGCGCTCCCTTCGGCGTTCGTCCCGGACGGGAAGGTGACGGCAGGGAACTCGAGCCAGATCTGCGACGGCGCCGCGGCCGTGCTCGTGGCGAGCGAGTCGGCATGCTCGCGGCTGGGGTTGGGGCCGCGGGCGCGCTTCGTCTCGTTCGGGCTCGCGGGCGTCGATCCACGGCTGATGCTGCACGGCAACCCGCAGGCGTGCGAGCGCGCGCTTGCGCGGGCGGGGCTCGGCTGGGACGACGTCGGCGTGATCGAGGTGAACGAGGCGTTTGCGTCGGTGCCGCTGCAGTTCATGCGGGACACTGGCCTCGAGGAGCGGCATGGCGACGTGAACCCCAACGGCGGCGGCATCTCACTCGGCCACCCGCTCGGGGCGACGGGCGCACGCCTGACGGCCACGCTGCTCGGCGAGCTCGAGCGGCGCGGCGAGCGCTACGGCGTGGCGACGTTGTGCATCGGCTTCGGTCAGGCGATCGCTGCCGTCGTGGAGCGGCTGTAGACGAGCCCCGGGAAAAGGTCCACGCGGGCGCGCGAACAATCAGCGCGGGGCCGGTTCGACGTCTGAATTAGGATCGCGCGCCGTGGAGATCTCGCGGGTCGGCGTCGTGGGGCTCGGCACGATGGGTGCCGGGATCGCCCAGGTCTGCCTGCAGGCCGGGCTCGAGGTGGTCGGCCGCGAGGTCGCGCCGGAGCTCGGCGAGCGCGCCCGAGGGAGGATCGACCACTACCTCTCGCGCGGGGTGGAGAAGGAGCGCCTGACGGCGGGTGAAAAGGACGCCGCCCTAGGCCGCCTCACGCTCACGACCGAGCTCGGCGAGCTCGCCGGTTGCGAGCTCGTCATCGAGGCGGCATTCGAGGACCTCGACGTCAAGCGCGAGCTCTTCGCCGAGCTCGACCGCCCCCTGCCGCCGCCGGCGATCCTGGCGACCAACACCTCCGCGCTCTCGGTCACGCAGATCGCCGACGCAACCGCGAGCCCCGAGCGCGTCGTCGGCCTCCACTTCTTCAACCCCGCGCCCGTGCTGCCGCTGGTCGAGGTCGTCCGCACCGCCCACACGAGCGACGAGGCCTTCGACGCCGCCTACGCGTTCGCGCAGCGCATCGGCAAGGAGCCGGTCGCATGCAACGACACACCCGGCTTCATCGTCAACCGCATCCTGATCCCACTGCTGAACGACTGCGTTCGCGTCCTCGACGAAGCGCGCGTCAGCCCGGAGGATGTGGACCGCGCGATGCGCTTCGGCGCCAACTGGCCGATCGGGCCGTGCGCGCTGATCGACCTGATCGGCGTGGACGTCCACGTCCACGCCTCCGAGGCGCTCCACGGGGCACTCGGCGAGGAGCGGATGGCGCCGCCCGAGCGGCTGCTCGAGATGCAGGAGCGGGGACGCCTCGGCCGCAAGAGCGGCCGCGGCTTCTTCAGCTACGACTAGAAGGGATCGGCGGAACGGCACAGCGTTCGTTTCGTCCGGCCCTCCCTAACTAACGCAGGAGACGCGACCAGACGTTATCGACGAGTCGCGAGACCGTCGGGTCGGTGATCGACGCGGCGAAGTTCAGGGCCCCTGCCGCGAAGACCCTCGCCCCGGACCCGGTCTCGTAGTAGGTCATCTCGGCGTCGTGCTTTCCGATCAGGTTCGGGATCCGCGCCAGCAGCCGCGTGCTCGGCGGCGAGCTCGGCCCGCGGGCGTCGATCTCGAGCCCGTAGCGGCCGAACGCCGACCCGTTGTGCAGGCCCGTGCCCGAGAAGGCCCACGGCGCGGCGGGTGCTCCCTGCACCACGAACGGCGCGTGCCGACCGCCGTAGTTGCTCGCCGCCCACTGGACGCCGACGAGCGACGCCTCGGGCCGCCCGAGCTTCCGCCACAGCTGCACACGCCGCAGCAGCGGCCCCTCGCGCCTCACCTTCCAGAAGAAGTTGTTCGCCGACAAAAACAGCAAGCGCCCGCCGAGGTCGCGGTACCGGCGTACCACGTCGTACACGTGATCGGTGACGTACTCCTCGTGGCCGGGGAAGACGACGAGGTCGTAGGCGCGCCGGAGCTCCTCGCCGCTGCGAACCCGGGCGAGGTCGTCGTCGGAGAGGTAGTCGACCGTCTTCCTGGTTCGCTGCAGCCAGGAGATGAAGCTCAGGTCCCAGTCGCGGAAGCGAGAGGGGAGGCCAAAGGAGAGATACGGCCGGCGGAGGTCGACCGCGCGCGTCGCGCCGCCGACGTACCAGCTGTCGCCCCAGCCGTCGCCGTCGGCGTCGAGGAAGTTGTATGCCTGCCAGGTGTTCGTCGAGAGCACGACCGCGACGCGGTGCGCGCCCAGCCTCCGTGGACGCAGGATCAGCGGCGCGTATCCGATGCGGCCGTCGGCAGAGGTGACCCGCAGGAAGTAGAGCCCGCTCTCCGCGACCCCCGCTTGGCTGATCTCGACCTGGCGGACCGCGCTGCCGCGTCGTTGCCAGTCGAGCCGCACGGCGGGCGCCACGGCCACCCCGCCCGTGCGGAGGTCGCGCACGGTCGGCCGAGGGACGTTCGCGAACGAGAAGAGCTGCAGCCGGACGCGACGGGCGTCGGTCGCGATCGCTGCCGTCGCCTGGCCGCCGACCGGGTAGCTTGGCGCAAGGAACCCCGCCTGGACGCTCTGGACGCGCACGACGACGCCGCTCGTCAGCTTCCCGCGCCGCGGCGGCTCGAAGCCGTAGACCCGGCGCGCGCCGCTCGCCCCCTCGGCGACGAGGCGCACGAGGTACGTGCGGTCGGGCGTCGTCCGCGCAGGCCGCCAGACGATCGTGTGCGGCCCGGACGCGAGCCGGCGGCGTGTGCTCCAGATCGTCCGTACAGGCCGTCGCAGCTCGTCTGTGGCGACCATGCGCACCTCCAGCTGGGCGCTGCGATCGAGCTTGAAGCGGATCTGCGCGCTGTCGCGGAACCCGTCGCCGTTCGGGCTGACCGTGGTGAGCCAGGGCGTGTCGCCGGCAAAGGGAGTGCCGCCGTTGGAGACGCGCAAGCCAAGTAGCCGCGGGGGCCCGGGCTGGGCGGGAGCGGCGCTCGAGAGGGCGATCGCAAGCCCCCCGCCGGCCGCAGCCGCCAGGCTCAAGCGAGCCCGTTTACGCATTCCTAACAACCCGCTTAACCGCCACACACCAAGGGTGCCGATACTGTGGAACGTATGGGGCGGTTCGTCCTCGTTGTTGCTCTGATTGGGCTGTTCACGGTACCGCTGGCCGCGGCCGACACGCCGGCCGACGGCACGCTGTCCGTCAAGCGCGGCCGCGGTGCGCTCGTGCTCAAGCTGAAGGGCACAGTCATCGGCCGGGTCAACAACGGCCGCATCCAGATCAGGGACCTTCGCCCGCTCGACGCCAACGACCCGAAGATCACCTGCCGGACGCGCATCCGCCACATCGGAGCCGGCACCTGGGTGTGCAAGGGCCGCAAGATCGGCTTCCGAGTCGACGACGGCCGCTTCAACGTCAACGTGCAGGGGAGCGGGATCTGGATCTCCGCGGTCGGGCGCGGTCCGGGCACCGTCGACGGTGCGGGCGAGAACGGCGTGAGCGACGGCATGATGTCGATCGACGACGCGCCGTACACGTCGCTGCCCGACTTCCTGACCGGCTTCTTCCTCGGCACACCGGCGCAGCCGAGCCGGGGCTGACGGGCGTCTCTGGCATCCTGAGGCTATGGGAGCCCAGGCGCAGACGGTGCTGGTGGTCGAGGACGAGTCCTCGATCGCGTCGTTCGTCGCCCTCTACCTGAAGAACGCAGGCTACGGCGTCCGCACCGCGGCCACGGGCAAGGACGCGCTCGCGCAGGCGGAGGCCGAGCGGCCCGATCTGATCGTGCTCGACCTGATGCTGCCGGACGTCGACGGCATCGAGGTGTGCCGCCGGCTCCGCCAGACGTCCGACGTGCCGATTCTGATGCTGACCGCCCGCGACGAGGACGTCGACAAGATCATCGGCCTCGAGGTCGGCGCCGACGACTACCTGACGAAGCCCTTCAATCCGCGCGAGCTCGTGGCGCGCGTGAAATCGATCCTCCGCCGCGCCGTCCCGGACCGGCGCGAGAGCGAGTCGAAGCAGATCAAGCACGGCGAGCTCGAGATCGACGCCGGCCGGCGCGAGACGCGCGTCGCCGGGAACGAGATCCAGCTGGCGCCGAAGGAGTTCGACCTGCTCTGGGAGCTGCTCGACCACCGCGGGCTCGTGCTGACGCGCGACCAGCTGCTCGAGCGCGTCTGGGGCTACACCTTCGCCGGCGACACGCGCACCGTCGACGTGCACGTGCGCCAGCTCCGGCGCAAGCTCGGCGACGCCTCGCCGATCGTCACGGTCTGGGGGGTCGGCTACAAGGTCGCCCCCGCGCGCGACGCGGCGGTGAGCGCTTAGGGCGACGGGGCGATGCTCCGTTCGCTGCGCTTCCAGCTCCCGGCCCTCTTTCTGCTCGCGGTCGTCATCGCCGGGCTCGTCTCGGCGGCCATCGCGCTGCGGCTGTTCCGCGAGTACGCCCAGAACCGCTCGCGCGAGCAGGCGTATGCGGAGGTCGGCCGCGAGGCGGTCGGGCTGAAGCAGCTCTACGCGCAGCAGGCCGGCTTCAAGCTGCTCTCCGCGAAGCGGCTCGAGCAAGCAACCGGCGACCGGATCTTCTACCGCGGGCTCGACCTCTTCCCAGGTCAGGGGCCGGTGTTCAGGAAGCTGCCGCCTGACGCGGTGGACAAGCGCGCGGTGGTCGGGCGGTCGAAGCCGCTGTACTTCGTCCTCCGGCCGCGCGGGAGCGACCAGAAGCTGCTCGCGGCGGCACTGCCGTTGCAGGTCGGCAGGAAGTTCTTCGGCACGATTGTGGTCGCTAAGCCCGAGACGGTGCTCTCGCAGCGCTGGCTCGCCCTGATCGAGCGGCTGCTGATCGCGTTCGCAGGTGGCGTGCTCGTCGCCGCAGCCTTCGCCTGGTATCTCTCGCGTCGCATCACGACGCCGGTGCTGAAGCTCGCCCATGCGGCTGACGAGGTGGCAGGCGGGCGCTACGACGCCGACGTCCCCACCGGCGGCGCCGGCGAGATCGGCGAGCTCTCGGATCGCTTCCGCGTGATGACCGCGCGGCTGGCGGAGTCGGAGGAGCGCGAGCGGAACTTCCTGATGAGCGTCTCGCACGAGCTGCGCACGCCGCTGACGGCGATCCGCGGCCACGTCGAGGCGCTGCGTGAGGGCGTCGTGACCGAGGAGGAGCTGCGGCTGGCGTCTCTGACGGTGATCGCCGCCGAAGCGGAGCGGCTCGAGCGGCTCGTCGGCGACGTGCTCGACCTCGCGAAGCTCGACGCGCACCGCTTCACCGTTCATCGCGAGGAGGTCGACATGGAGCGCCTCGTCGACCGCGCCTACGCCGCCTTCAGCGAGGAGGCACGGCGGCGCCAGATCGACTACCGCCGCGACGTCGAGGCCAAGCCCGTGATCCTCTCCGACGGCGACCGGGTGCTGCAGATCATCTCGAACCTTCTCTCGAACGCCTTCCGCTGGACGCCCGACGGCGGCCGCATCGAGCTCGAGCTGACGGCGACGGACGGCACCGTCTACGTCGCGGTGGACGACAGCGGGCCCGGAATCCCGCCCTCCGAGCGGGAGCGGATCTTCAGGCCCTTCTGGTCCCGCGACGGCGGCGGCACCGGCCTGGGCCTCGCGATCGCGCACGAGCTCGCGGGCGCGCTCGGCGGACGCATCAGCCTCGAGAGCTCGGCCGAGCGGGGGAGCCGCTTCGAGCTCATGTTGCCCACGCGGCCCCGATAGCCTCCCGCGCGTGGTCGCCGCGCCCGAAGTCGTCGAGCTGCCGCGCCGGCGCTCGCCGGCCCGCGCCACGGTCGTCGCGCTCCGCCCGCGCCAGTGGTCGAAGAACCTGCTCGTCTTCGCGGGGCTTGTCTTCGCTGCGAAGCTCGGCGACCCCGTGCGGTGGGGGGAGGCCTGCCTCTGCTTCGTCGCCTACTGCGCCGTCTCGAGCGCGTCGTACCTCGCGAACGACGTGCGCGACCGCGACGACGACCGCCTGCACCCGGTCAAGCGCTCGCGGCCGATCGCGCGGGGCGAGCTCTTACCCCGGGCTGCGCTGCTGATCGCAGGCGGGCTCGCGCTGCTGGCGCCGCTGCTGCTGGTCCCGCTCGGACTCGCCTCGGTCGTGCTCGTGCTCGCCTTCGCGGCGCTGCAGGCGGGCTACACCGTGCGGCTGAAGCACGTCGTGCTGCTCGACGTGCTGACGATCTCGGCGCTGTTCGTGATTCGCGCCGCGGCCGGCGCGGCCGCGGTGGACGTGCCGATCTCGGCCTGGCTCCTGCTCTGCACGGCGCTGCTCGCGTTGTTCCTCGCGCTCGCCAAGCGGCGAGGCGAGCTCGTGCTCGTCCACGCCGAGCGCACGCCCGGCCGGCCGGTCCTCGACGGCTACTCCCTCGAGCTCGTCGACCAGCTGACCGGGATCGTGGCCTCGTCGACCGTCATCGCCTACGCGATCTACACGTTGACCGCAGGGCACTCGCGGGCGCTGCTGGCGACCGTGCCGTTCGTCGTCTTCGGCGTCTTCCGCTACCTGCTGCTGATCCACCGCGACGACATCGGCGAGGAGCCCGAGCAGGTGCTGCTGACCGACGTGCCGATTTTGCTGGCCGTGGCCGGGTGGATCGTCACCGCGGCGACGATCCTCGCGCTGAGCTGAGGCATCGCTTGCGATGCCGGTCTCAGGACGCGCGTGCTGTGCATGCGCGTCCGTCTGGGTCGACCGGTCGACCCAAATGAGGTCAAGAGCAGCGGCCCTTAGGGCAATCGTCCTCGCCGCCGCCCTCGCGGCGGCAGTGTTCGTGGGGCTCGGCCTCTACGCGGACTTCGGCCAGCTCGGCGAGGAGCTCCGCGACTTTCGCTGGGAGCTCTTCCCGCTGGCGCTCGCGCTGACCGCGGTGAACTACCTGCTCCGCTTCTGGCGCTGGCACATCTACCTCGAGCGGGTCGACATTGCCGTCCCCGCAAGGCGCAGCTTCACGATCTTCCTCGCCGGGCTGACGATGACGATCACACCCGCGAAGCTCGGCGAGCTCGTCAAGTCGGGGCTGCTGAAGCGCGCCTTCGCGGTGCCGGTGCGGCGCTCGGCGCCGGTCGTGCTGGCGGAGCGGGTCACCGACGCAACCGGCGTCGTCGTCCTCGCGGTCGCCGGCGGCGCGGCCACCCAGAGCTGGCCGCCGCTCGCGATCGCGCTCGTGGGCGTCGCAGGCGCGTTGCTGCTCGTGCGCAGCCCGTTGCTCGAGCGGTTCACGGCGCTCGGCGAGGCGCCCGCAGCCGCCCGCGCGCTCCTCGCGACACCGCTGCTCGTCGGAATGACGCTGCTCTCGGCCGTCTCGTGGCTGTTCGAATGCCTCGCGGCCTACGTCTGCGTGCGCGGACTCGACCTCGACCTCTCGTTCCCGGACACAATCGTCGTCTTCACGCTCGGCACGCTCGCCGGGGCGCTCTCGTTCCTGCCCGGCGGCCTCGGCGTCGCCGAGACGAGCATGACCGGCCTGATGCGTGCCCTGGGGGACGTGTCGAAGGCCGCCGCGGCCGCGGCAACGGTGCTGATCCGGCTGGCGACGCTCTGGTTCGCGGTCGCGCTCGGCCTGGTAGGGGTGGCGCTCGAGACGCGGCTAAGCCGAAATAGGACCGGACGCACGGGCAAAGCCCGCACCTCCCCCCGGCGGCGCCGACAAGCGGCGCCTTAGCCCGTGCGGCGCTCTTCCATGCGGTAGACGATCGCGCCGTCGCCGCTCTGGATCGCCCGCTCGAGGGTCGTCAGGCGCCGCTCGACGGCCTTCCAGCTCGATGTGATCAGGTCGACGAGCAGGCCGAGGTCGTCCACCCGCGCGTGGCGTTCGGAGAGCAGATCGCCCTCGACGCGCTCGAGGCGGCGGATCACCTGGTTCGTGAGGCCGCGGATCTCGGCGAGGTTGCGGCCGACCGGCCGCACTTGCTCGCGGAGGCCGTCGCCGACTGCATCCTGGACCGTACCCGGGATCGTCGCTCCGAGCTCGGCGGCGGTCAGCGCCAGCTCCTCGATCTGCGCGCGCGCCCGCTCGAGCGCGGCGTCCACCGCGGCTGCGTCCGGGCGCCCTTCGGCGGCCTCGCGTAGCCGCTCGCGTGCCCTGGCGATGGCGTCGTCCGTCATCGGCGGAGAGCGTAAGGCGGCCGTCGGATGGCACTCTTGTGTGAAGTGGCAGTTCCCGAGCTGAGATCCGAGCGCGACGAGATCGTCCTCGAGACCGGTCTTTCCTACACCGGGGGAGAGCCGGTGCTCGTCAGGGTCCGGAAGCGCGGCCGCAGGTACGACCTGCGGGACGACGGCCGGGCGGTGGCGCTCGCCGGCCGCCCCGCGGGCTGGCGCGACTGCGCCGCCGCCGTCGTCGAAGCCCACGACCTGAACGTGAACCGGAGCGGCGTCGTCTTCGTGCCCGCGGTGGAGGGCGGGGTCGATCGCGACTGGCTCGCGCGCCGGGTGGCCGAGACGTCGCTCGCGCTGTACGACGCGCTGCTCGAGCTCCAGTGAAGACAGCCGAGCTCGACTACGAGCTTCCGTCGCTCGCCTGCGGCTCGCTCCGGTGGGGGAAACCAGGTTTCCCCCATTTGCCCCCTTCTTCTTCCAGTAACGCCTCGGCTTCGCTGAGGAGTGCGTTGGGGGGAACCTCCCGGTTACCCCCGGGCCCCCTCCACCCGGCAGCTCGGCGGGCGGCGTGAAGACGTCAGAACTTGACTACGAGCTGCCGCCCGGGCTGATCGCGCAGCACCCGCTCGAGCGGCGTGACCGCTCGCGCCTGCTCGTGTACGACCGCGCGACCGGGGAGACGCGCCATCGCCGCTTCGACGAGCTCCCCGACGAGCTCGATGAGGGAACGCTCGTCGTCGTCAACGACTCTCGCGTCCTCCCGGCGCGCCTACGGTTCGAGCGGCCGGGTGGAGGCGAGGCCGAGGTGCTGCTGCTCGAGCGAATCGGCGCGAACGGCACGTGGGAGGGCCTCGCGCGCCCCTCCCGCAAGCTGCGGGCCGGCCAGCGGCTGGGGCCGGTGGAGCTGCTGGAACCGCTCGGCGAGGGCCGGTGGCTGCTGCGGCTCGAGGGGGACCCGGCGGGGGAGGCGCCTCTGCCGCCCTACATCCACGAGCCGCTTGCCGATCCGGAGCGCTACCAGACCGTGTACGCCGAGCGCGAGGGCTCCGCGGCGGCGCCGACCGCGGGGCTGCACTTCACGCGAGAGCTGCTGGCCCGGCTCGACGTCGAGCGCGTGACCCTGCACGTCGGCCTCGACACGTTTCGCCCGATCGCCGCGCACGACCTCGGGCAGCACGCGCTGCACAGCGAGCGCTACGACGTGGAGCCGGAGGCGTGGGAGCGGATCCAGGCTGCCGGGCGTGTGCTGGCGGTCGGCACCACGACCGTCCGTGTGCTCGAGTCGCTCGCGCGCGGCGCGCCGCTCAGCGGCCGAACCGACCTGTTCGTGAGGCCGGGCTTCGAGTTCCGGCGCGTTAACGCGCTGCTGACGAACTTCCACCTGCCGCGCTCGACGCTGCTCGCGCTCGTTATGGCGTTCGCCGGTGTCGAGGAGACGCGTGCCCTCTACCGGCTGGCGGTCGCTGAGCGGTACCGCTTCTACTCCTTCGGCGACGCGATGCTGCTCCTGTGAGCGGCGGCCTGGAGGTTCGGGGGGCCGGCCGCGGCGACGTGGACGAGATCGTCGAGGTGCTCTCGGAGGCTGCGCGCTGGCTGATGAGACGCGGAATCCCTCAGTGGCCGGATCCGTTCCCGCGCGACCGGGTTGAGGCGCTGGTCGCGCGAGGCGACTTCTACGTCGCGAAGCAGGGAGGCGAGACCGTGGGCACGCTGGCGCTCATGTGGAGCGACCCGGTCTTCTGGGGCGAGCAGCCCGCGGATGCCGGCTACGTCCATGCGCTCGCGGTGCGGCGGGCGTGGGCGGGCCGCGGCCTCGGTGCGCGGCTGTTGGAGTGGGCGGGCGAGCAAGTCGCCGCCGCCGGCCGGAGGTACCTTCGGCTCGACTGCCGTGCGGAGAACGTCGAGCTGCGGCGGTACTACGAGCGCCATGGCTTCGCGCCTCGCGGCGAGGTCGAGGTCGACGACTTTACGTCCGCGCTGTACGAGCGGCGCTGCGGCCTCGTCGCCGCGGCGGAGCCCGGGCACGACTCCGCGTCCTCCCGATCTGTGGGCAAACCGGCGCAAAGCCGGCACGAACCGGTCACAGACACGCGCGAAATGCGGAGCTACGCTCGCAGCGGGAGCGAGGGTGGCCCGATCACCTCACCCATTGA
This sequence comes from Actinomycetota bacterium, assembly GCA_046728775.1. Lineage (GTDB taxonomy): Bacteria > Actinomycetota > Thermoleophilia > Gaiellales > Gaiellaceae > AC-32. The sequence goes on from JBKPFI010000038.1 coordinate 26,114, forward strand.
GGGTGGGGGTGCGCTCGGAGGTCGCGACGGCCGGCCGGAGGATGACGCTGTCTCGGCCAGGCGCTCGGCGGCAACACCGCAGTGAGCGCGAGCCCATTCGAGCTCCGCGCCACCGACGGCGCAGCGCGCGCCGGTGTGCTGCGCACCGCTCACGGCGAGCTCGAGACGCCCGCCTTCATGCCCGTCGGCACCAAGGCCAGCGTCAAGGCCGTCGACCCCCACGAGCTCGAGCAGCTGGGAACCCAGATCCTCCTCTGCAACACCTACCACCTCCACTTCCGGCCGGGCGCCGACCTGATCGCGGAGCACGGCGGCCTCCACCCGTTCATGGCCTGGGACGGCCCGATCCTCACCGACTCCGGCGGCTTCCAGGTCTTCTCGCTCCGGCACACGATCCTGCGCCAGGACGACGACGGCGTCACCTTCCGCTCGGTCTACGACGGCGACGAGGCCCGCTTCACGCCGGAGCTGGCCGCCCGCCTCCAGGCGCAACTCGGCTCGAACATCGCCATGTGCCTCGACGTCGTCCCGCCGCCGGGCGTCCCTCGGCCCGAGCTCGCCGAAGCCGTCCGCCGCACCACGCTCTGGGCGCAGCGCCAAGGCCGGGCAGCACGCGCCCCCGGCCAGCTCCTCTTCGGCATCGCCCAGGGCGGCGTCGACCCCGAGCTCCGCCGCCGCAGCGTCGAGGAGATCGCCGAGCTCGGCCTCGACGGCAACGCCCTCGGCGGCCTGGCGATCGGCGAGCCGCGGGAGCAAATGCTCGAGACCACCGCCTGGTCGGCCGAGCTGCTCCCCGCCGACAAGCCCCGCTACTTCATGGGCATCGGCGACCCGGTCGGGATCCTCGAGGTGATCGAGCGCGGGATCGACCTGTTCGACTGCGTCCTGCCGACCCGGAACGCGCGGACGGGCGCCGCGCTCACCTGGGAGGGCCAGCTGAACCTGAAGAACGCCCGCTTCGCGCGCGACCGGCGCCCGCTCGACGAGGGCTGCGCCTGCCCCGCCTGCACGCGCTTCACGCGCGCGTACGTGCGCCACCTGCTCAACCAGCAGGAGATCCTCGGCCTGCGCCTGTTGAGCCTGCATAATCTGCGGTTCGTGCTCGACCTCGTCGCCGGCGCTCGCGCGGCGATCGCGCGGGGAAAGCTGCAGGCGTACAAAGAGGAGGCGCTGGCGAGGCTCCAGCTCTCCGAGGAGGCACCGACGTGGGTTACCTGATCATCCTGGTCGCGCTCTTCGCCCTGATGTGGCTGCTCCTGATCCGGCCGCAACGGCGCCGCCGGGTCGAGCAGGCGCGCATGCAGGAGGTCATCGAGCCCGGGGACGAGATTCTCACCGCGGGCGGCATCCACGGCACCGTCCGCGAGATCGAGGAAGAGATCGTGCACGTCGAGATCGCTCCGGGAACGACGATCCGCCTCGACAGGCGCGCGGTGGCCGGGGTAGCGCACGAGCCCGAACCGGAGCCCGAGCCCGAGCTCGAGGCGGGTCCCGAGAGCCCGGCCTCCAGCGACGGAAGCTAATCTTTCCCGACTCCTCGCGTGGCAACCCGACGCTCTCATCTGATTCTGGTCGGCCTCATCCTGGCCGCCCTCGCCGGAGTGGTCGCTCTCGGCATCCCCGGCTCGCCTGTGCACAAGAAGGTCACGCTCGGCCTCGACCTGCAGGGCGGCCTCGAGGTCGTTCTCAAGGCGGTTCCGCCGAGAGGCAAGACCTGCGACGACGCGTGCATGGACCGCTCGATCTCGATCATGCGCAGCCGGATCGACAAGCTCGGCGTCTCGGAACCGGAGATCCGGAAGCAGGGCTCGAACCAGATCGTGATCCAGCTCGCCGGCGTCCACGACGTCAACAAGGCGGCGCAGATCATCGGCAAGACCGCGCAGCTGCAGTTCTACGACCTCGAGAAGGATGTCACCGGCCCCTCGACGGACGGCAGCGGCAACGTCGTCCCGAGCGCCAGCCTCTTCGAGCTGCTGACCAAGGTGAAGGGCGATGCCAAGAAGGGCACGCCCACCGGCTACTACCTCTTCAACGCGAAGAAGCAGGTCGCCGCGGGACCGGAAGACACCCAGGCGAAGCTGCTCGACACGCCCAAGTTCAGGGGCAAGGTGCCAAAGGGCTTCACCGTCCTCGCCGTCCCCGAGAAGACGACCGTGATCAGCTGCGACGCCTCGACCAACAACTGCCCCGGCATCCAGCAGCCCGTCCCGGGAACGGCCTACTACCTCTTCAAGTACGACCCGGAGAACGCAACCGATCCCGTGCCGGAGGCGACGGGCAAGGACCTGAAGCTCTCGGACATCCAGGCCGACATCAGCACCAGCGGGCAGGGCAACGTCGTCCGGCTCGGCTTCACGAGCGAGGGCGCGGACAAGTTCCACAAGATCACGCGTGACGAGGCACAGCGCGGGCAGATCGCGGCGAACGCCGCCGGCCAGACGGGAAGCGACCTCAACACCGTCCTCCAGTTCGCCCAGCACTTCGCGATCGTGCTCGACGGCGAGCTCAAGTCGACGCCGTACATCGACTACAAGCAGAACCCCGACGGGATCGACCCGCGGGGCACCGGCGCCGAGATCTCGAACATCAACAGCTTCGGCGAGGCGAAGGACCTCGCGCTCGTGCTCCAGACCGGCGCGCTGCCGGTCAACTTCGAGCAGATCGAGCGCACCGACGTCTCGGCGACGCTCGGCAAGGACTCGCTGCGTGAGGCCAAGACCGCGGCGCTGATCGGCCTGCTCGTGGTCGCGGCCTTCCTGCTCGTCCTCTACAGGTTCCTCGGGGTCGTCGCGGTGGTCGGCCTCGGCATCTACGCCGCCTTCATGTACGCGGCGATCCTGATGTTCAACGTCACGCTCACGCTGCCCGGCTTCGCGGGCCTGATCCTGACGATCGGGGTGGCCGCTGACGCGAACGTCGTTGTGTTCGAACGCATCAAGGAAGAGGTGCGGTCCGGGAAGTCGGTGCGGGCCGCGATCTCGGCGGGCTACGCGAAGGGCTTCCACACGATCATCGACGCGAACGTCGTGACGGTGATCACGGCGCTGGTGCTGTTCGCCGTCGCCACGGCCGGCGTCAAGGGCTTCGCGTTGATGCTGATGATCGGGACGGTGGTCTCCCTGGTCACCGCCGTCGCGGCGACGCGCGCGATGCTCGGCCTGCTCGCGGGCTTCAGCTGGTTCGAGAACCCGAGCTTCATGGGCGCCGCCGGCGAGCAGTCGGCGAAGTGGCTGCAGATCGACTTCATGAAGCGGCGCTACCTCTGGTTCGCGATCTCGGGCGCTGTGGTCGCGATCGCGATCGGCGCGCTCGCCGTCAGGGGGCTGAACCTCGGGATCGACTTCAAGGGCGGCACGCAGGTCACCTTCAAGACGCCGCAGCCGGTGTCGCTCGCCTCGGTTCGCAGCCAGGCCGACCAGTTCGGCAAGGAGCCGGTCGTCCAGGGCCGCGGCAAGAACTTCGGCAGCGACGAATACCGCAGCTTCCAGCTGCGCCTGCGCTCGCTGAAGGGTCCTGAGACGAGCGCGCTGAAGAACGACATCCAGACGCGCTTCGACAGCAAGTCGATCCAGATCCAGACGGTCTCGGCGAGCTTCGGGAGACAGATCGCGCGAGGGGCGATCATTGCGATCCTCTTCTCGCTGCTCCTGATCATCTTCTACATCGCGATCCGCTTCGACTTCAAGTTCGCGGTGCCGGTGATCGTCGCGCTGCTCCACGACATCGTGATCACCGTGGGCGTCTACGCGCTCCTGGGCAGAGAGGTGTCGAACTCGACCGTGGCCGCGGTGTTAACGGTGCTCGGCTACTCGATCTACGACACGATCATCATCTTCGACCGCATCAGGGAGAACATCCCGTTGATGCGGCGAGCCCCGTTCGCGACGATCGCGAACGTCTCGCTCTGGGAGACGATCCGCCGCTCGCTGGCCACGACGTTCATCACGCTGCTGCCGGTGCTCTCGTTGCTGATCTTCGGCGGCGCGACGCTGAAGGACTTCGCGTTCGCGCTGCTGGTCGGCATCGCCTCGGGCGCGTACTCGTCGATCTTTATCGCGGCGCCGTTGCTGACGATCTGGAAGGAGCGCGAGCCGGAGTACGCGCGTCGGATCGGGCAGGAGCCGACGACCGTCGAGGGACTAGCAGCGACGGTCGAGGCCGCGGAGGAGGCAGCCGCCGCCGAGGAGCCGGTCCCGGAGCTGACGCCGGTCGGCGCGGCAGAGCGCCCCGCGGGGGCCCAGGCGAAACGGGAACGCCGCCGGCAGCGAAGGCGCGCGAGGCCACATGGCCGCGCCCGCTGATCTGCGCGAGATAGCCGAGAAGCTCGCGCTCGCCGGCGTCGGTGCGGTGGCGCTGACCGCAGAGCGGGTCGACGCGCTCGTCGACGAGCTGTCGGCGCGCGGAGGCATGGGACGCGACGAAGCGCGTGCCCTGGTCGAAGAGCTCATGGGGCGCTGGCGCAGCGAGACGGTGCGGCTCGGCGAACGCACCGGGGCGGGCCTGGCCGGGCTCTTCCGTGAGCTCGGCCTCGTAACGCGGGACGAGCTCGAGGAGCTGGAGCTTCGTGTCGCCCAGCTCGAGCACCGGCTGAAGCTGCTCGAGGCGTGAGCCTGCTCGAGCCGCTGCGGCGGGTCGAGACGGCGTGGTGGGTCGGCCGCCGCGTCGTTCCGGGCGTGGTGCGGGTGCTCGCGCCTTCGGCAGCGTACGGCGCCGAGCGCGTGCCGGCGGAAGGTGGGGGAGTCGTTGCCGCGAACCACTTCTCCGCCATCGACCACCCGATGGTCGGCTTGTTCTGTCCCCGTCCGATCCACTTTCTCGCCAAGGCCGAGCTGCTCGAGATCGCGGGCCTCGGCCTTCTGCTGCGCTGGCTGGGGGTGTTCGGCGTGCGGCGGGGGGAGGGCGACCGCGAGGCGCTGCGGCGGGCGCGCGAGCTCGTGCGCGACGGTCAGCTCGTCGGTGTGCACCTCGAGGGGACGCGCCAGCGGTTCGGCCATCCCGGCCCGATGCTGCCGGGCGGGCTGATGATCGCGATGCAGGAGGGCGCACCCGTGATCCCGTGCGGCATCGACACCTTCGGCTGGTCGCCGAGGAACCGCCGCCGCTGCGCGGTGATCTGGGGCGAGCCGATGAGACTCGACGATCTCCCCCGGAACCGCACGGGGTACGCCGAGGCCGCAGAGCGCGTGGGCATGGAGATCGTCCGCCTCTGGCGCCAGGCCGCGGAAGCATCGGCCGCCGGCCTGCCCCCGGAGCTTCCGGACGGCGCGCGCCGCCACGGGGTCAACCCGAGGCTCTAGCCGTCCGTGCCGCCGGGCCCGGATGCAACACTGGGCCGATGGCGAGCACGACCGGCAACCTCAGCCGGATGTCCGAGATCGCCCAGGTCGCGGTCAGGCACGGCTTCGGCTACTTCTTCGAGACGCACCGCCTGACCGACCTGCTTCCCGGCCGGCCGAAGCTCGAGGCGGAGGTGTCGCCGTCGGAGCGCGGCCGGCACCTGCGCGAGATGCTCGACGAGCTCGGGCCGACGTTCGTCAAGTTCGGGCAGCTCCTCTCGACCCGCCCGGACGTCGTGCCGCCGGACATCGTCTCCGAGCTCCAGGAGCTCCAGGACGCCGTCCGGCCGTTCCCGTACGAGGACGTCGAGCGCGTCGTGCGCGAGGATCTCGACCTCTCGGTCGAGCAGCTCTTCACGGACTTCGACCCGACACCGATCGCGGCCGCCTCGATCGGCCAGGTCCACCAGGCAACGCTGCCGAACGGCCGCCGCGTCGCGGTGAAGGTTCAGCGCCCGAACGCCCCACGCCAGGTCGAGGCCGACCTCGCGCTTCTCTACCAGGCTGCCCGCCTGATCCGGGAGCGCGTGCGAGCGCTCGAGTTCATCGACGCCCGGCAGCTCGTCGACGAGTTCGCGCGCTCGATCCGCCACGAGCTCGACTACCGGCTCGAGGCGCGCAACGCCGAGTCGTTCCACCACCGCTTCTCCGGCCATCCGCACGTCCGCATCCCGCGCGTGTACTGGAGCTACACGCGGACGCGCGTGCTCACGCTCGAGCTGCTCGAGGGCATCCAGCTCGCCGACCTGCCGCTGGACGCGTGGGAGATGGAGGAGCGCCGCCGCCTCGC
>JBKPFI010000055.1:0-4868 GCA_046728775.1 Actinomycetota bacterium
CGGCGTGGCCGACGCGTTCGAGCACCGTCGCGACGGTGACCAGGATCCGAGCGGCCCAATGCGCTGCGCCGCTCGACTCCGCGTGCACCGCTGCCTCGCGGGCCAGCTGCTCGGCTTCGGTGGGCGAGCCGCGCTCCAAAGCGAGCACGCCCTGGAGGGCGAGAATCAGGCTCGCGAGAGGGTCTGCTCCGGGAGCGCCCAGCGCCTCGGCTTGCCGAAGGGCGTGCTCGGCTTCTTCGTGGCGTTCCTGCTCGATTAGCGCGTGGGCGAGGTGCGCGAGGAGAGTCGAGCGGTAGGTCTTTTCGCCCATCCCCGCCAGCGCGCTGATTGCATCGCGGGCGGTGTGCTCTGCAGTGCTCGGGTCACCGGCCAGAAGCTCGAGGTCGGACTCCGCGATCGCGGTCCCGGAGTGCACTTCGCGCAGTCCGAATTCCAGGTATGTCGCCCGCGCATCACGCACCGCGATCAGCCCTTCGAGATCTCCTCCGAGAGCCGTTACGGCGCCGAGCCAGAGGCGGGCGTTCGCCTTTTGGATGGGCGTCTCGGCCCGGGCACGCAGCAGCTCGCAGGCTGCCGTCGCCTCGCTCACGGAGTCGTTACCGTAGAACGAGCACAAGCCGAGCCAGAAAGCGCTGTGAGTAACCAGCCTGAGGTTGCCGGCTCGGCGAGCATGGAGATTCGCATTCCGCATCGCTGCCTCGAGTCCGAGGTTGTCACCCGCGAGGTTCCGTCCCTGAGCGGTCACTTCCCAAGCGAGCGCCAGACCCTCCTCGTCCCCCAGTGGAGTCAATGCTGCGAGGGCTTCGCCGGCCAGGCCGGCGGCGTCTGCCGTAGCCAGCTCCCTCGTGAGGAGTCTGGCCCACGCCGCCCGGAGGCGCGCGCGCCAGTGCATCCGCGCGTCGCTCGAGCGCTCGGCATCCTCGGCGAGCCTCTCCAGCACCACGAGCCCGCGTTCATACTCGCCGGTCTCGAGGAGCGCGTCGCCGAGGGCGAGACGGCATTCGTTTCGCCGCGGGTCCTCCTCGGCCAGTAGCGCGACGGCCCGTTCGAGCAAGCTCCGCGCGGCCGGCATGTCCGATCGTCCTAGCGCCCGGAGCCCGGAGGACGCAAGCACCTTGCCCGCGCGTGCACCGACCGAGGCGGCTGCCGCGTGCTGCCCGATCTCGCCGCGGTAGCCGTGGGCCTCCTCGAGGTGGTAGCCGACGATCTCCTCGTACTCGTGCGCATAGCTCTCGCTCTTCCGCACGAGCCAGGCGGCGAAGCGCTCGTGAAACTCGGCTCTCAGCTCCTTCGAAAGCGCCGCGTACGCCGCATCGCGGACCAGGATGTGGCTGAAGCGGAACGCATCCTCCCCGGGAAACTCGGCACGATCGGGATGAATTAGCTCCTTGCGCACGAGCGTGAGAAGGTGCTTCGACACGTCCGGCCGAACGCGGTCCGGGGCGAGCTCCGCGATCGCCCCGCGGTGGAAGAGCCTGCCTTCCACCGACGCCAGCGTTATCACCATTCGCTCCTCGTCCTCGAGAAGGTCGATCCGGGCGCCGAGGAGAGCTTGGATCGTGGGTGGCACCTCGAGCTCGCCGTCGCCTTGCTCGACGCGGAGCGCGACCATCTGTTCGACGAACAACGGATTGCCCTCCGACCTCGCCAGAACCTCGCTGCGCTCGGTCCCGGACACCTTCGAGCCTTCGAGCAGGTGCTCGACCAGCTCTTGAGCATCGCCCTCGGCAAGCGGTGCGAGCAAGAGTGATCTCGCGTTCGGCCGTGGGGCCGTCCACGTCGGGCGAACGTCGAGGAGCTCGGGACGCGCCGTGCAGACCAAAAGCGTCGCAGCCCCGCTGCTGAAGGCGACGAGATACTCGAGGAAGTCGAGGAAGGTCGGCTCGGCCCAGTGAAGATCGTCGAGAACCACGATCACGGGCTGCTGCTCTGCGAGCGATTCGAAGAGCTTCCTCACGGCCCAGAACATCTCCTCGGTGGCGCCGGCGGATTCGGCCTGGCCGGTCGCTGCTGCGACCCGCTCGGCGATCAGGTCGGCGTACTCCTCCCCTTGTACGAGGTGCCGCGTGGCCGACCGCACGTCGGGGCCACCGAGCTGCCGCATGATCTCGACGAGCGGCCAGTACGTGATCCCGTCGCCGTACGGGAGGCAGTGGCCGACGAGTGCACGCGCCGTCTCGCCGGAGGTTCTCAGCAGCTCATCTACGAGCCGGGACTTCCCGATCCCGGCGGGGCCGAGGATCGTCACGAGCCGACATGCGTTCTCCTCGATGGTGCGGTCGAGCTCGAGCCGGAGGAGCTCGAGCTCCTTCCCACGGCCCACCAACGGCATGTCCAGTCGACGCGTGACCCTCGCGAAACCCGCTTCGACCGAGCCGAGCAGGTACGCGCCGACGGTCTCGGCCTTGCCCTTCAGCTCGAGCGGGTCGACCGGCCGGGCTTCGACCGCATGGCGGACCAGCCGGTAGGTCGGCACGCCGAGCAGGATCTGCCCGGGAGCGGCTCGCTGTTCGAGCCGGGCCGCGACGTTGACTGCATCGCCGGTGACGAGGCGTTGCCCCGTCGAGGGATCGCCCGCGACGACCTCACCGGTGTTGACGCCGATCCGGGTCTGCAGCCGCACGCCGAACTCGTCGTTCACGCTCCTGAGCGACTCTTTCATGTCGACCGCGGCCCGGACCGCCCTCAAGGCGTCGTCCTCGTGCAGCTTCGGGATGCCGAAGACCGCCATCACCGCGTCGCCGATGAACTTCTCGACGACACCGCCGTGCCGCTCGACCGCCGCCTGCATCAGGTCGAAGTACCGAGACATCACTCGGCGCAAAGCCTCTGGGTCGAGTTGTTCGCCGAGGCTGGTGGAGCCGCTGACGTCGCAGAAGACGACCGTAACGACCTTCCGTACCTCCAGCGGCGGCTCGGGAGCGGACACCGGGCTGCCGCATGACGAGCAGAAGCGCGCCTCACCGAGGTTGTCCGCACCACAAGCCGGACAGGCAGTCACATACCGATGGTAGGCGTCCGCTTAGTCGCCGGTGAGGAGGCGGCGGAGCTCCTGCACGACCCGCGGCTCGGGCTCGACGCCTTCCGTCTGGAGCGCGCCTTCGAGGTCCTCGAGGGCCTGCGCGCGGAACGCGGCGTCCTTTTCTGCCCGCGCGACGAGGTCGTCGAGCCCGCGCCGGGCGGTCGGAAGCTCCTGCGCCGCGCGCACCCAGGCCTCGGGCGGGGGCGGGAGCAGCCCGATCAGTCGTGCCAGCTGTTCTTCGTCGTACACGCTCATCGCGTTATCTGACCACTTGACGGCGCAGCGGGCGGCTTTCTTCCCTCGAAGGCGTCACGGAGCTTGTCCAGGCAGCGCGAGATGCGGCTGGCGATCGTCCCGGCGGGGAGGCCGAGAGTGTCGCCGATCGTGCGGTAGCTCTCGTCCCGCGCGAAGAAGCGGTCGAGGATCTGCTGGCAGGTCTCCGGGAGCTCAGCCATCGCGTCGTGGACGTCGAAGGCCTCCTCCACGGCGGTGAGGGCATCCTCGGCGGGAACCTCCGGCAGCTCGTCGAGGTTGGTGTCGGCCTCGCGGGAGCCGGCGCGCAGCCGGTCGATGCAGAGTCGGCGGGTGAGCTGGGCAATCCAGGGACGGACGGCCTCGTCCTCGCGCAGCGAGTCGAGCCGCTCGAAGACGCGGGCGAAGACCTCCTGAAAGACGTCCTCGGCGTCCTGCTGGGGGAGGCGGAACCCCTGGACGGCGATCGCGTAGACGTAGCGCGAGAACCGCTCGACGAGCTGGCGCCATGCCTCGTCATCGCCCGCGCGGCAGCGTGCGACGAGGTCTGCGTCGTCGTGCTGATACGCGGTCAGCTTTGCGCGGCGCGCAGCCGCTTCGCCATCGTCTCGAGCAGCTTCCATGCCATGGAGGCGTTGTCCTCGACGAGCGGCCGAAACTCCCACGAGGTCAGGCCGTAGCAGTGGAGGTCGGTCTCCGCCTTGACCGTGGCGCTCCTGGCGCCGTCGTCGATGAGGGCGACTTCGCCGAAGTAGTCGCCGGCGCGGAGCTTGCCGCGCTCGGCGCCGCGGACCGAGACCGTCGCCTCGCCGCTCTCGATCACGAAGAAGCCTGCACCCGTCTTGCCCTCGTCCGCGACCGTGCTGCCCGCCTGGAAGGTGCGTTCCCTGAACGAGCGTGCGAGGCGCTGGAGCTCGCGACGCTCGAAGTCGGCGAAGAGCGGAACGCGCTGCAGCAACTCGACCGAGGGCTCAGCCACGCAAGGATCTTAAGGCTTTGCGGCCTCCGCGCGGCCGGCGAGCTCTTCGATCTTGCCCTCGGCAGAGTCGAGGCGCTCTTTGCAGAAGCGGTAAAGCTCCTCGCCTCGCTCCCAGAGCTTGAGCGCTTCATCCAGCGGCGTCTCGCCGCTCTCGAGCCGGCGGACGACGTCCTCGAGCTCGCGCTGCGCCTCCTCGAAGGTCATCGCGTTTCCTCCACGCGTGCGCCGAATCCGCCTTTCGCGAGCTCGACCTCGACCCGCTCGCCAGGCTCGAGGCCATCGGTCGAGCGGAGGATCCCTTCTCCGGAGCGGACGATCGCGTAGCCGCGCTCGAGCGTGGCCTGGGGGGAGAGCGCCCGCAGCCGGCCCGCGCTGTGCTCCAGGCGCGCCCGGCCACGCTCCACGAGGAGTCGCGGCGCGCGGCGGAGTCGCTCGTGGTTGCGGTCAAGGTGCCGCCGCTCGCGCTCGAGCGTTCGCCGCGCGCCGCGTTCTAGGCCGGAGCGCGCGCGGTCGAGGCGCTCAAGGAGCTGCGCGAGGTCGGGGACGACGAGCCGCCCCGCGACGCTCGGGGTCGATGCGCGCACGTCGGCTGCAAGGTCGCACAACGGCGTGTCC
>JBKPFI010000251.1:0-7702 GCA_046728775.1 Actinomycetota bacterium
GCTGGGCCGGCCCTACCGCGAGCTGACGCGGGGCGTCCTCCGCGGGCTCGTCTTCGGCCGCCCCGTCCTCGGCGACACGCCGTACCGCGGGCTCGTCTGGTGGTCGAAGACGGCGCACGTGCTGGCCTCGCGGCGCCTCACGCCGGAGCTCGCGACCTTCTGGCGCCAGGTCGACCGCGCCTGCCTCGGACTGATCGGCGAGGAGTACCCGGAGTTCGTCGGAGACCCGCGTCCGGCTGCACGCTCCGGCGCGGCGGCGCAGAACGCGCTCCTGCGCGCGGGTGAGATCCGCCGGAGGCTCGGACGGAAGTACGTCTGCGGCCTGACGCCGGGTTTCCATCTCGCGCCCGGCCTTGGCGGCAACACGCACCATCTGTCTCGCGCGAACGCAGCCCGGTGGCGCGCCGCCTACCTGCGGGCGAGAGCCGCCACGCCCGTCGCCGGCTTCGCCGAGTTCAACTTCCGCTTCGAGAACAGCTCGCGTACTGTCATCCGCGAGCTGCTGCGTGAGCTGAGCAGGGTCGTATAAGAGGGATTGACGGAACGTCGCTCGTCGCCGGGGCGCGCTGCTCGTTCCGAGGCAAGGACGCAGGGAGCGTTCGTACCTGGAAGGTACGGGCGCGACTGAGGACGCAGCATCGGGGCGAGCAGCGCGGCCCGGCGGCACAGCTGTCGGTTCGTCAAGCCCTCCTTCTAGTCGTCGTCGCAGACGCGCGAGCGCTCGCCGACCACGGCCGTCGCCAGCGCACTGGCCGCCCCCACGTGGAACGAGAGCATGAGCCGTCCCGGCCGCGAGGCGGCGACGGTGGTCATTCCGTCCTCGCGCCGGATCAGACAGGCGCCGTGGGCGTCCCAGTACGGCGAAAAGCGCACCGCGAGCCGGTACTCACCGGCGCGAGGGAGGTCGAGCAGCACCCGCATCGCCGTCAGGCGAAGCACCCGCCCGCCCTCCGGGCCGGTCAGGATCGGCCGCGTCCGAGGCACCTCGAAGACGCCCAGCGTCCGAGTCGCGAAGACGCGGCGAAGCCCGGAGCGCCCGCCCTGGAGGAGCGCCGCCTCGCCCCGCGCGCTGTAGTCGGGCGGCGCGGCCGTGAGCACCACGTAGCGGACGCCGAGCCGCCGCAGCCACGCGCGGTACGCCGTCGGCCCGAGCTCGCCGTAGAGCACCTTGTTCTGCGGGAAGTCGTCCTGCCGGTAGCCGCCGCGGGCGAGCGGGATCTGCGCCTCGGCCAGGTAGGCCGCCCCCCAGTGGCCGGTCGTGTCGACGACCTCGACGCGGTACGAGGGCGACAGGTGCGCACGCAGGAAGGCGATCGCCGGGGCCCAGTAGGCGCGGGTCGAGGCTGGATCGCCGCGGCCCTTGACGAAGCTGCCCGCGATCGGGGTGACGTTCCACGAGACAGCCAGCGCCAGCACGCCCAGCGCGATCGGCAGCGGCCGCCACCGCCGCAGCGACAAGGTCAGGACGGCCAGCGGGATCGCCGCGTAGCGCAGCCGGGCGACGTTCTCGCCTATCGCGCTCGGGATGAGGAAGGCCGCGAGGCAGGCCACGAGGTACACGACGAACATCCAGCGGAGCGGGCGTGCGCGCTCGACACGCCAGGCCATCGCCGCGCCGAGCACGCAGAACGTCACCGCCGCCAGAAGCTCTTGCCACGAGAACGGGTAGTGGCCGGACCCCGGGAACGCGCGCCAGAGCGCCACCTCGACCACGCCGAAGGCCGCGATCATCAGGCCGGGCGCGAGCAACGTGCCGCGCTCCTCCCAGCGCGCGATCCCGAACCCCGCGAGCAGCAGCGCCAGCAGCAGGAACGCCAGCGGGCTCGCCGCGAGGGTCAACGCGGCGAGCAACGCGAATCGCCACAGCCTGCGCGCCTGCAGCGCCCAGATCGCGAGCAGGGCCAGCGCGGCGCCGAGCGTGAACGGGAACGCCGCGGAGAGCACGATCCCGCACCAGACGACCGCGAAGGTCCTGCTCGACCAGCGAGCCGTCGCGCCCCACTGGCGGGAGACGACGACGGCGAACGCGAGCGCGGCCGTGGCAACGGTCGCCACGGCCAGCAGCCGGATCCCGAGCAGCGCCGCGAGCGGGTAGTACAGGACGCTGTAGGTGACGAAGCTGTAGCGCCCCGCGTACCAGAAGTTGTTCCAGAGCGCGAAGCCGTGGTTGAGGAAGAGCGTCCGCTGGTAGGCGTGCTCGGCGAGGTCGGCACCGGGCGGGCCGAGCCAGACGAGCACGGCGGCGAGCATCGCGGCCGCGCCGGCAGCGAGCGTGGCTTCTCGGAGAACAGGGGTGGCTCGTGTCACGGCAGCCGCGCGAGGATATCCGGCCCGGCCACAGTAGCCTTCAGCCATGAGAGGCGCAGTCGCAGCGGGACACCGGCTCACGGCCGAGGCCGGCGCGCAGGTGTTGGCGGCAGGCGGCAACGCGGTCGACGCCTGCATCGCGGCCGCGTTCGTGTCGTGGGTCGCCGAGAGCCCGCTGACGGGCGCGGGCGCCGGCGGCTTCATGCTCGTCCACCGCGCCGCTGACGCGTCGACGCGGGTCCTCGACCACTTCGTCGCGGTTCCCGGCCTCGGGCTCCGGAGGCGCGGCCGGACGCAGATGGAGTCGGTCGGCATCGACTTCACGCCCGAGTCGTCGCAGTACTTTCGCATCGGCGCCGCCTCTTGCGCTGTGCCGGGCGCGGCCGCCGGGCTCGGCGAGGCACACCGCAACTTCGGCACTCTGCCGTGGCGAACGCTGCTCGAGCCGGCGATCGCGCATGCCCGCGAGGGCGTCGTGCTGACGGAGGAGCAGGCGTACCTGCACGACATCCTCGACCTGATCCTGCGCCACACGAACGAGGGCCGCGTGATGTACGGGGCGAACGGGAACCGCCTCGTCGCCGGCGACCGGCTGGTGATGGGCGACCTCGCGGGCACGCTCGAGCAGCTCGCAGAGAAGGGCGCCGACGACCTCTACCGCGGCGAGCTCGCGCGCGCGCTCTCCGAGCACGTGCGCGCGCACGGTGGCGAGATCACGATGCGCGACCTGCGCGAGTTCCGGGTGATCCGGCGGCGGCCGGTGCGCGTGCCGTTCCTCGGGCTCGAGTTCGAGTCGAACCCGCCGCCGTCGACCGGGGGCGTCCTGATCGGCCTCGGTTTGCGCCTCTTCGATCGACTCGGCGTAGCGGGGCCGCCTGGGAGCGCGGAGGCGATGGCACAGCTCGTCGAGATCATGCGCGAGCAAGAGACCGCGCGGGGCGGGCCGTTCGCGCGTGAGCTCTACCGCGGCGGGCTTGCGCGACGGCTCTACGACGGAGAGTCGCTGAACGCCGCTGTGGAACGGCTCCGCAGCCGCCTGCCCGAGGTGCACAGCGGCACGACCCATATCTCCGTCGTGGACGCCCGCGGCAACGCGGCCTCATTGACCGCGTCGACCGGAGCGGGCTCGGGCGTGATCGTCCCGGGAACGGGCATCCAGCTCAACAACATGCTCGGCGAGTTCGACCTGGCCGCGACCGGCACGATCCCGCGCCCGGGCGTGCGCTTCACGAGCGGCATGGCTCCGTCGATCGTGCTGCGCGACGGCCGCCCGCGCCTGGTCGTCGGCAGCGCAGGCTCGTTACGGCTCCGCGGCGCGATCCTGCAGGTCGTCGTGAACGCGATCGCGCACGGGCTCGGGGTGAAGGACGCGATCGAGCGCCCGCGCGTCCACCTCGACGCGACCCTCGTGCACACCGAGGGCGGCAACGACGCCGCGGAGCTCGACCGGCTCGAGTCGTGGGGATACGAGCTGGCGCGGTGGCACCGGCACAACCTCTTCTTCGGCGGCGTCGCGGGGGTGGAGCTTCTCGAGGACGGCAGCATCGCCGCGGCCGGCGACCCCAGGCGCGGCGGCCACGGCGTCGTGGTGGAGTGAGCCGTTTCGAGATCCGCGAGGCCGTGCCCTCGGACGCGCCCGGCCTCGTCGCACTCGCCCGCGAGGTCGCCGCGGAGCCCGAGGGCTGGCTGCTCTCCGCGGACGAGTGGCGCGGTCCTGCCTCCGAGCGGCGCTACCTGCGTTCGGTCCGCCGCTCCCGGCACGCTGCCGTGTACGTGGCCGAGGCTCGGGACGGCCTCGTCGGCAGGCTTTCCGTGGCTCGTGACCCGCATCCGGCGAGCTACCACGTCGCCGACCTCGGCCTGATGGTCGCCGCGAGCCACCGGCGCCTCGGGATCGGCCGCGCACTGCTGGAGCGGACGGTCGAGTGGGCCCGCGCCAACGGGGTGGCGAAGCTCGAGCTGCACGTCTTCCCCCACAACGAGCCCGCGATCGCGCTGTACGAGGACTTCGGCTTCGTCCGCGAGGGGTATCGCCGCCGGCATTACCGCCGCGGAGCGGAGTACGTCGACGCGATCCTGATGGCGTACGACACGCGCAGCGGATGAGGCGGGTCCTCGGGACAGCGGTGCTGGCCGCGGCCGTGGCGGCCGTTGTCGCCGCCGATGCCGCGCCGCCTCGCGTGCCCGCGTTCGGCCACGTCGTGGTCGTCGTCCTCGAGAACAAGGCGCGCAGCCAGGTGCTGCGAAACCGCCAGGCGCCTGCCTTCAACGCGTTCGCCCGGCGCGGCGCCGTGCTCTCCGGCTACCGGGGTGTCACACACCCGAGCCTGCCGAACTACCTCGCGCTCGTCTCTGGCTCGACCCACGGGATCGCCAGCGACTGCACGGCGTGCCGGGTGGGCGGCCTCAGCCTCGCCGACACGCTCGAGGCGCACGGCCGAACGTGGAAGGCGTATGCGGAGGGCCTGCCGCGTCCGGGCTGGACGGGCACCTCGCGCGGGCACTACGCGAAGAAGCACGTGCCGTTCCTCTACTTCCGGCGCGTGCTCGCGCGGCCCGCCCGCCTGCGGCGCGTCGTGCCGCTGCGGCAGCTCTCGACCGACCTCGCCTCAGGGCGCCTGCCCGACTTCGCGCTCGTCGTCCCGAACCTCTGCCACGACATGCACGACTGCGGCGTGCCCGTCGGCGACCGATGGCTGCACCGCTTCCTGCCGCCGTTGCTGAGGCTGCCCGACACCGCAGTCTTCGTCGTCTTCGACGAGTCGAGCAATGTGGATCCAGGCATACCTGCGCTCGCGCTCGGGCCGCTCGTGCGCCCGGGCTCGCGCTTCTCGGCGACGATGACGCACTATGGCCTGCTGCGGACGGTCGAGGACGGCTTCGGCCTGCCGAGGATCGGCCGCTCGGCGCGTGCGGCGCCGATCAGCGGCATCTGGCGCTAGCACCGGCAGGGATTGGCCCGGCGGCCTGGAAGCTTCTTGACCGTGGCGATGCTGTCAGCGCTCAGCGGCGCGATCGAGGCACGTGACCCGTACATCCGCGGACACTCGGCGCGGGTGACGGCGCTCGCCGAGGCGGCGGCCCGGCGGCTCGGATGGAGCGAGGAGCAGCTGGAGTCACTCCGCGTCGGCGGGCCGCTTCACGACATCGGCAAGCTGGGCCTCTCGGACGAGGTGCTGCGCAAGGTGGGCCGGCTCGACCCGGCAGAGCTCGCCGAGATTCGCGAGCACCCGAAACTCGGCGCGCGGATCCTGCTTCGTGTCTCGGCGCTGCGCGAGGCGCTGCCGTACGTGCTGTACCACCACGAACGCTGGGACGGAGCCGGCTATCCGTCGGGGAAGGCCGGGCAGGAGATCCCGCTCGAGGCGCGGCTCCTCGCGATCGCGGACGCCTTCGACGCGATGACGAGCGACCGGCCGTACCGCCGCGCGCTGAGCCAGGAGCACGCCCTGGCCGAAATCGAGCGCTGCGCCGGCACGCAGTTCGACCCCGAGCTCGCGCGGGTCTTCCTCGAGCTGTTTACCCAAACCGAGCTCCCCGCAGCCGCGGCGCTGTAACTCGGTTTCGCAGCCCTCGCGGCTGATCCCGTGTGGCGGTTGATTCCCGTTGCAGCCGCGCGGCGGCTCCGAATACGATGCCTCCATGCTGCTGAGCGAGGTGGGCTACGCGCGGCCGGCGACGCTCGAGCAGGCCCTGGACGTCCTCGCCGAATACCCGGGAGCCCGCGCGCTCGCCGGTGGGCAGACGCTGATCAACGTGATGAAGGCGCGGGCGGCGGCGCCCGACGTGCTCGTGGACTTGGCCGGGATCGCGGAGCTTCGCGGGATCGAGCTCCGCCCCGACGGCGTTCTAGAGCTCGGGCCGATGACCACCTACTCCGAGCTCATCGACTCCCCCGAGGCACGGGCTCGGCCGATCCTGGGCGAGATCTGCGCACAGATCGCCGACGTTCAGGTACGAAACCGCGGAACGATCGGCGGCAACGTGTGCTCGAGCGACCCGACGAACCACCTGCCGCCGCTGTTCGCGGCGGTGGGCGCCCAGCTCACGGTCACGGGCGTAGGAGGCGAACGAACCGTGCCGGCCGGGGAGTTCTTCCTGGGCGTGTATATGACGGCGGTGCAGCCCGGCGAGCTCCTGACGAAGATCACGATCCCACCCGGCCGAAGCGACGGATTCTCTTCCGTGACGATCGGCCGGGACGGAACCTGCATCGTCTGCGCAGCCGCCTCGCTCAACGGTGACGTTCGTGTCGCGCTCGGCTGCGTGGACGCCACTCCGGTCGTGGTCCAGGCGGGCTCGGCGGACGCGGACGTCGTGCGAGCCGCGGTCCGCGAGGCTGCGTTCGAACCGCCGTCGGACGTGCACGCCACCTCGATGTACCGAAAGCAGCTGGCGGAGGTCGTCGCCGCGAGGGCGGCCGCTCAGGCGGCGGAAAGGGCGGCGGCGTGAGCGACGCAGGGACGGCGGTCGTCAGGTCGCAGACGATCAGCGTCGAGGTCAACGGCACGACCTACGAGCGCGAGGTCGAGGCCCGGAGGCTCCTGATCCACCTGCTCCGCGACGACCTTGATCTGACCGGATCGCACGTCGGTTGCGACACCGGCAACTGTGGCGCGTGCAGCGTGATCCTCGACGGAACCCTCGTGAAGAGCTGCATGCTGCTCGCAGTACAGGTCGACGGCTGCTCTATCGAGACCGTGGAAGGCCTGGCGGAGGACGAACAGCTGACGCCGCTGCAGCAGGCGTTCAGCGACCACCACGCCCTGCAGTGCGGCTATTGCACTCCGGGCATGCTGATGAGCGCCACCGCCCTCCTGCGCCAGAACCCGAGGCCGGACGACGAGGCGATCGCGCGCGCCGTCCAGGGCAACATCTGCCGCTGCACGGGCTACTGGAACATCTTCGAGGCGATCAAAGCCGCGTCCGGTCAGGAGGGCGTCGACTGAGCGAGACCAACGTCGCCGAGCCGATCGTCGTCGAGGAGCAGGAGACGAAACCCGGCTACGCGGGCCAGAACGTGCCGCGCAAGGAGGACAAGCGTCTCGTGCAGGGCGAGGGTGTCTTCTTCGACGACGTGAAGCGGCACAACATGGGCTACGCGCACTTCGTCCGCTCGCCCTACGCGCACGCGAAGATCCGCTCGGTCGACGTCTCGAAGGCGCTCGAGCATCCGGGGGTGCTGGGCACGCTCACGGGCGACGAGGTCGCGCTGCTCACCGACCCGTTCTTCCAGATCTCTTCGCCGCCCGGTGCGCATCTGAAGGACTACTGCCTCGCTGTCGGCAAGGCCCGCTTCGTCGGCGAGCCGGTCGCCGCGGTCGTGGCGACGACGCGGGAGACGGCGCGCGACGCCTCGGAGCTCGTGGAGGTCGAGTACGAGGCGCTGCCCGCA
>JBKPFI010000236.1:0-1517 GCA_046728775.1 Actinomycetota bacterium
ACGCCCGCGCGGCGCAACCGCTCCTCGGCGCGCGGTCCCACACCTGGGAGGCGGCGCACGTCGAAGGGCGCGAGGAACGCCGCCTCCCGGCCCGCGGGGACGACGGTGAGGCCGCCCGGCTTGCGCCGGTCGCTCGCGATCTTGGCCACGACCTTGCAGCTGGCGACGCCCAGCGAGCAGGAGAGGCTCGTCGACCCGCGGACCGCTGCCTGCACCGCCTCCGCGACGGCGCGAGCCCGGGCGAAGTCCGCGGCGACCTCGCCGACATCGAGATAGCCCTCGTCGAGGCCGGTGCGCTCGACCGTCGGCACCACCTCCCGCACCGCGTCCCACACCGTCCGCGAGTACTCCTTGTACAGCCGGTGCCGCGGGCGTAGGAACACCGCCTGCGGGCAGCGGCGCAGAGCCTCTGCGCACGACATCGCCGAGTGGATCCCGTAACGGCGAGCCACGTAGTTCGCCGTCGCGACGACGCCGCGCCCGTGCGGGTCGCCGCCGACGCCCAGCGGCCGGGTGCGCAGCTCCGGCGCCTCGAGCTCCTCCACCGCCGCGAAGAAGGCGTCGAGGTCCAGGTGCGCGACGATCACGTCGTCCCCCGGTAGACGATCCGCATCGGGATCCCGAGCTTGCCCGCGACGAACGGCACGGAGCCGCCCTGGAAGATGACGGAGAACGCAACCACGACGAAGACGAACGCGTAGATCCGCTCGGCCCCGCCGACGCCTTCGAGCAGGGCGAACGCCGCCAGCAGGATCGGCACCGCGCCCTTCAGCCCGCTCCACATCACGAAGAGCCGCTCTCCCCAGCGGAGCCGGAGCGGCGCGAGGAGGGGCACGGTCGCGAGCGGGCGAGCGACGAATGCGAGCAGAAGGGCGATCAGGATCCCGTCGGTCCACACCGGCTCGAGGTTCACCTTGTTGACGCTGAGGCCGAGGGCGACGAAGACGACCACCTCCGCCAGGCTCGCGAGCGAGGTGTGGAAGCGCTCGACGTCGTCCCGGCGCGGGTAGTCGGCATCGCCGATCAGGATGCCCGCGACAAAGACGGCCAGGAAGCCGGAGCCGTGCGCGATGGCGGCGACGCCGTAGATCACGCCCGCGGCTGCGAGGCTGCGCAGCGGGTAGAGAGCGGGGTTCGCGAGATGGATGCGGCGTAGCGACTCGAGCACCAGCCACGCCCCGGCGACCCCGATTGCGAGGCCGACCGACATCTCGACGGCGAACTCGCGGACCACGACCCAGAAGGTCGCGTCGGCGTGGGTCGCGAAGTCGATCATCCCGATCATCAGCGCGATTCCGACCGGGTCGTTCACGCCGGACTCGCCCTCGAGGATCGTCCCGGTCCGGCCGCCGACCTCGCGCCGGCCGAGCACGGAGAACATCACGGCCGGGTCGGTCGGCGCGAGCGCCGCGCCGAGCATCCCCGCGCCCGTCCAGCTGAAGTCGAACAGGTAACGGCCCGCGAGAGCGATCAGGCCCGCGGTCGCGAACGTGCCGACGACGCCGAGCACGCAAATC
>JBKPFI010000029.1:0-3722 GCA_046728775.1 Actinomycetota bacterium
GTGTGGTTGGTGATGATGTCGAAGTAGACCTTCATGCCGCGCGAGTGGGCTCCGTCGACGAGCGCGCGAAGGTCGTCGTTCGTCCCGAGGTGCGGGTCGATCCGCGTGAAATCCGTGATCCAGTAGCCGTGGTAGCCGGCCGAGTTGTCCTGCGGCTGCACCGCCTTGTTCTTGAAGCTCGGGGTGAGCCAGATCGCGGTGGTGCCGAGGCCCTTGATGTAGTCGAGCTTGGCGGTCAGGCCCTTGAGGTCGCCGCCGTGGTACCAGCCCTTGCCCGTCGGGTCGAACCCCGACTGCCCGGCGCCGGTGCCGGGCGGCAGGCCGCCGTTGTCGTTGGCCGTGTCGCCGTTCTCGAAGCGGTCGGCCATGACGAAGTAGAAGTTCTGGTCGGTGACCGGCTGGCGCAGGCTGTGGTGCGCTGCAGGATCTGCGTGCGGCCGACCATGCGCGTCGGCGTTCAGGGCGCCGACGATCAGCGCTCCGGCTGCGAGTGCCGGAATGAGGAACCACTTCACGACCCTTCACCCCCCTCGGGCCCCGCAACCCGTTGCGACGGCGTTGAGACTGCGGCGCGGGTGCCGGGTAGGTTACGACACCTCGGGCGCGATGACGAGGCGGCCGTCTTCGGCTTCGACGCTGGTCCCGAATTCGCCGCACGCTCTGCGGAGGCGCTCCTCGATCCAGCCGGCCTCTTCGGCGCGGGCAAGCCGGGTGAAGGCGTACTCGAGCTTCAGCGGCACTGCCTCGATCCGGCAAGGCCCGTCCGGCTCGAGCTCGACCAGGAAGAGCAGCCCGAGGTCGTTGCGCAGCTCCGCGTGGCGGGCGTAATCGTCGAGGAAGTCACCGAGGTCGTAAAGGACGTTCCCCTCGACGCCCTGGAAGACGTGCGCGGAGGCGCCGGCGACGAGCTTTGCGCCCGCCGCGCGCAGCTCGCGCGCAGCCGCGCGCACAGGAGGGACGGGGGAGGGCTCCATGTTCGGCCCCCAGTGAGGGAAGACCAGGGCGCCGGGGGCGTTCGCGCGGAGCCACGCGGGAACGCCTTCCACGAGGTCGGCGAAGGCGATCCCCGGGCGGTCGGGGCGGGCGGCGAAGGCGGGCTCGTGGTCGGCGAAGGCGACGATCGGCAGGTCCTGGACGACGACCGGGTTTCGCGTCTGCTCGACGTCTTGGCCAGCCCCGGCGTAGGCGATCCCGGCTTGTTCCAGGTGCGCGAGCGTGTCGAGAAAGGCGTCGAGCCCGTAGTCGAGCGCGTGGTTGTTGGCGAGGGTGACGCAATCGACGCCGAGGTGGAGCAGCGTCTCGACAGCGGCCGGCGGCGCGCGGAAGGTGAAGACCTTGTCCGGCACGGGCTCGCCGCGCTCCGAGATGCAGCACTCGAGGTTGAGGACGAAGAGATCGGCCGCGCGCGTGATCTCGACGACCGCGGAGTCGACGAGCGAGTCCGGCGGGCGCTTGGCGAGCACCTCCGCGACGCCTCGCCCGAGCATCGTGTCGCCGGCGAGCGCGAGCTTCACGCGAACCCGTACCGCCCGTGCAGGCGGACGAAGTGCGCGCCGCCGAGCGAGCGGGCTCTGTGGAGCTCGTCGCGGCGCTTCTCGAACAGGACGACCTCCTCGGCACCGCCCGGCCCGAGCGGCTGCACGAGCCGCCCACCCTCGGCGAGCTGCTCGGCGAGGGGGAGGGGCACGCTCGGGTAGGCGGCGGCGACGAGAATCGCGTCAAACGGCGCGTGCTCGGGCAACCCCGCGCTCCCGTCGCCAACGACGACACGAACGTTCCCGCGGCCGGCAAGGTTTGCGCGAGCCGTCTCGACAAGGTCAGCGAACCGCTCGACGCTGAACACCTCGCGCGCGAGCTGCGAGAGCAGCGCCGTCTGCCAGCCGTAACCGGTCCCGAGCTCGAGCACGCACTCGTCCCCAACGAGCGAGAGCGCCTCAACCATCCGAGCAACCAGCGAAGGCTGAGTCGTCACCTGACCGTACGGAATCGGAATCGGCGCGTCGACGTCAGTCCGACCCACAAACTCCGCGGGAACGAACCCGGCCCGAGGCACCACCGCAATCGCCGCGAGCACCCGCTCGTCGCGCACCCCGGCATCACGCGCCGCTAAGACAAGCGCGTCCACGCCGAGCAGTATCCGCGCTGGGTTGCATCGTAGAATCGACGCGTTGCGAGACGAGGATGTCCGCTCGGCATGCATGGCGCACCTCTCGATTCTCGCCGCCGAGTTCGGCGAGGACATTCCGTACCTCGGAGGTCTCGCTCGTGGCTTCCCGTTCCGCGGCAGGCGCGTCCCCTTCCTCAACCGCCAGAAGGGCATCTACCGCGCGGCGGGGCAGAACGGTCCGGCCGCGCTAGCGATCCAGACCTCTGCCAACTCGCCCTATGACGACGAGATCCTTGCCGACGGCTTCCTCTACGCATACCGCGCAGGGTCGATCGACCAACCCGACAACCGTGCGCTTCGTTCTGCGCACGATCTCCAAGTCCCACTCGTCTACTTCATCGGGACCCGGCCCGGCTGGTACAAGCCGATGTTCCCGTGTTATGTGCGCGAGGACGACCCTGGGCGGCGGATGGTGATCATCACTCCGGGGGTGCTGAGGGGCCCGATCGACGAGCCCGATCCGGTGCGGTTGGAAGATCCGATCGAGCGCCGCTACGCCGTTCGACAAACGCGCGTCCGCCTGCACCAGGCCCGATTCCGGGGGCGCGTTGTCCCCGCGTACAGCCGCCAGTGCGCGATCTGCCGCCTAAAGGAGCTCCGCCTGCTCGACGCGGCACACATCGTGGGCGACGTCGAGGAGTTTGGTGAACCGAGTGTTAGCAATGGCCTCAGCCTGTGCGCGATCCACCACCGGGCCTTCGACGAAAACCTAGTCGGGATCTCACCCGGCTACGTCGTTCACATCTCGCGGCGCCTTCGCGAGGACGAAGACGGCCCGATGCTCGACCTTCTGAAGCGCTTCCACGAAACTCGGCTCCACGTTCCGACGCGGGAAGCCAACCGCCCGGATCGGGAGCGGCTAAACGCGCGCTTTTCCCGGTTTCTCAGTCTCGCCGCATAAGACGCGTCGCCGACACTCAAGCCCGAGCACCTCCTCGCGCGATACTCCGGGCGATGCAGCGCGGCGACGACCAACTCACGTTCTCGCCCTCCGATCTCAACGCGTTTCTCGCTTGCCCACACCTGACTTCCCTTGAGCTCGCGGTCGCGCGCGGAGAGCTCCAGCGGCCGTTTCGGCCCAACCCTTACGCGGAGCTGATTCGACGGAAGGGCGATGAGCACGAGGCTGCATACTTCGCCTCGCTCGCTGAGGGCGTCGCCAAGATCGGCGATCCGCGAGAGATTGGCTGGGACGCCGCGGCTGCCGCTACCGAGCAGGCGATTCGCGACCGAGCGCCGTTCGTCTACCAGGCGGCGCTAGTCGACCAAAACTGGCACGGGCTCGCGGACTTTCTCGAGCTCCAGCCGGATGGCTCCTACGAGGTCGTCGACACCAAGCTCGCTCGCCGGGGCAAGCCGGCTCACCTGCTCCAGCTCTGCTTCTACACCGAGCAGCTCGCTCGGGTCCAGGACCGCTGGCCTGACCGGATGCACGTCGTCAACGGGCTCGGCGAACGCGAGTCCTTCAAGCCCCAAGACTTCCTCGCTTACTACCGGCGGCTCAAGGCTCGGTTCCTCGACGCCGTCGAGAACAACAAGCAGACCTACCCGTACC
>JBKPFI010000174.1:0-19389 GCA_046728775.1 Actinomycetota bacterium
GGCGTGGGGAGACACGTCGCGGACGCAGGAGGCGTCGGTCCTGCTCGAGGGCGGCGGCCTGATCGACGTCGCGGCCGCGAACGACCCGCACGTGTTCGCTGCGCCCTCGTCGCTCTCGTTCGGCTACCTCTCGACCAGCTCGGGGCCGGCACGCAGGCCGCTGCTGCTCTCGCTCACGGACGCCGGCGGTGGTGGTGGCGCCTGGGCGGTTCACGTCGAACCCCAGGCCGCGACTCCCGGCGCCTCGATCGCGCCGTCGACGTCTTCGGTGATGCTCGCGCCTGGCGGCACCGTCGACCTGCCGATCGTCGCTAGCGCGTCGTACACGGCGCCGACGGGCGACGACTACGGCTTCGTCGTCCTCGAGCGAGGCGCGCAGCGGGTGCGCGTGCCGTACTACTTCTCCGTCCAGTACCCGCAGATCGCGCGGGCACCGCGGGTGACGATCAAGCGTCTCCAGCTCGGCGACACCAGTAAGGGCACGAGCTACGTCGACAGCTACCGCTACCCGACGGAGCCGTTCGGGCCCCCGCCGTTCTACAGCGGCCGTCCGTTCAGCGAGGACGGCGCCGAGCGCGTGTACACCGTCCGCGTCAGCTCCCAGGTCGCGAACGCGGGCGTGGCCGTCGTCGCCACGGGGCCGAACGCGCTGGTCGAGCCGTGGTTCCTCGGCTCGCTGAACGAGAACGACGTCCAGGGCTACCCCGGCACGCCGGTGAACGTGAACGGGCTGACTTTCGAGTACCAGTTCGACAACGGCGCGGCCGCGGTCGACTTCCCGCACGAGGGGCGCTACTTCGTCTCCGTCGACTCCCGGGCCGACCCCTACACCGACCAGCCGCTGCGCGGGCCGTACCTCCTGCGCGCCTGGCAGAACGACGTCCGGCCGCCACGCTTCAGGTTCCTGACGAAGGTCGTCAGCGCGGGCCGGCCGCTGCTGGCTGCGGTCGCGACCGACCGCGGCGCCGGCGTCGACCCGCTCTCGCTCGTGATCGGCTACAGGCAGACGCTGCTGCTTGCCGCCCTCTACGACCCTGCCTCCGGGCTCGTGCTCTGGGCGCTCGATGGAGCGCCGAAGGTCCGGCTCGGGAAGACGTCGATGATCGCGGTCGCCTCCGACTACCAGGAGTCGAAGAACATCGACCAGGCGGGCGAGCTGCTGCCCAACACGGCGTTCCAGTCGTTTCGCGTGAGGGCGGTGATGCGGCCGACCGTCACCTGGCTCCTGCCGAGGCCGCGCGCCTGTGTCTCCAGGGTGCAGGGGCTGTTCGTCACGGCCGGCGCGTCGCGCGGCGTCCGCTCGGTTCGCTTCTTCGACGGCAGGCGCCTGATCAGAAAGCGCACGCGCGGCGTCGAGGGTCTGTACGACACACCCTGGCGGACGCGCAGGGCGCACTCCGGCCGCCACTTGCTGCGGGCGGTGGTGACCGACCGCCGCGGTGCGACCGCCTCGGCCAGGCGGCTCGTGCGCGTGTGCCGCAGGTAGCGGTCGTCACCGGCGGCTCCAGCGGGATCGGAGCCGCGGTGGCGCGGGCGCTGAGGGCGAGCGGCTGGGAGTGCGTGCTGCTCGCTCGCGGCGAGGAGCGGCTGCGCACGATGGCGACGCAGCTCGGCGCGGAATGGGAGACCTGTGACGTCGGCGACCGCGAGGCGGTCGAGCGGGTCGCTGCGGCCGTGTCGGAGCGGCACCGGAAGCTCTCGCTGCTCGTGAACAGCGCCGGCATCCCGGGGCGCGGCGGCTTCCTGGACGTGACGCCGGAACGGATCGAGCAGGTGACACGCACGAACTACCTCGGCGGCGTCTGGTGCCTTCGCGCCTTCCTGCCAGCGCTCGAGGGAGCAGCGCCCTCAGACGTCGTGAACATCGTCTCCGTCGCCGGCACGGTCGCTGCCGGAGCGGCAGGGCCGTACACGGCTTCGAAGCACGCGCAACTCGCCTTCTCACGCTCGGCAGCGCGGGAGCTGCAGCCGCGCGGCGTCCGCCTGCACACCATCCTTCCGGGCTTCGTCGAGACGGAGGGGTTCCCACAGCGGAAGCGCTTCGGCCGCGCGTTGGCCGCGGTCGTCGTCGAGCCCGAGCTGGTCGCCGAGCGGGTGCTCGCCGCCGTCGAGCGCGACCGGCGCGAGGTCTTCGTGCCGCGCTGGTACCGCGTCGCCCCGCTGGCGCAGGCGCTCGCGCCGGGGCTCGTGGCCCGCCTCGCGGCGCGTGGCGTTCGCCCAGCGGGCGACTAGGATTCACGGATCGCAGGTGAGCTGAGCGCCGCTGACGTTGCGCCGGTCGCGGAGTTCCGCGCGGCGCTCCGTCGCTTCCTGCGCACCTCGGAGCGCAACGCCCGCGCTGCCGGCCTGACACCGCAGCGTTACCTCCTGCTGCTGATGATCAAGGGGGCGGAGGACCGGAGCGAGCAGTCGACGGTGACCGAGCTCGCGGACCGCCTGCAGCTCGCGCAGAGCACGGTGACGGAGCTCGTCAGCCGGGCGGAGGAGGCGGGGCTACTGGCCCGCGCGCGCTCGACCGCGGACGGCCGAATCGCCCACCTGCGACTCACCGACGAAGGCGAGCGGCGCCTGGCCGACTCGTTCACGAGCAACGAGCGCGAGCGGCAGGCGCTGCGCGAGGCGTTCGCTCATCTCGAAGGCCAGATGCTCCAGCCCTGAGCGGTGAGGATCGACTTCCTCTTCTGGCGCGGGTGCCCGTCGCACCCCGAGGCGCTTCGGCTTCTCGGCGACGTGCTCGCCGCGCGCGGAATCGAGGCCGAGGTCGTCGAGCGCGAGGTGACGACCGACGAGGAGGCGCGCGAGCTTGCGGTCCCGGGCTCGCCGACCATCCGCGTCGACGGCCGCGACGTCGATCCCGAGGGCGCCTCGGCCCGACCCGCGCTGACCTGCCGCATCTACCGTCTTCCCGACGGGCGCGTCTCGCCCGTCCCGTCCCGCGAGCAACTCGAGGAGGCACTTGCATGAGCGTCGCGCTTGGAACCGAGGCACCGCAGTTCGACCTGCCCGGAGTCGACGGGCAGAACCATTCGCTCGAATCGTACGCCGACGCGGAGGCGCTCGTGCTCGTCCAGTCGTGCAACCACTGCCCCTACGTGCAGGCGTGGGAGGACCGGCTCTCGGCGATCGCTCGCGACTACGAGGGGCGCGGCGTCCGCGTGGTGGCGGTGAACTCGAACGACGCGGAGCACTACCCGGAGGACTCGTTCGAGGCGATGCGGTCGCGGGCCTCGGCGCGGGGCTTCGCGTTCGACTACCTCTACGACGAGCCGCAGGCGGTCGCGCGAGAGCTGGGCTCGGAGCGGACGCCGGAGGTCTTCGCGTACGACCGCGACCGGCGGCTCGTCTACCACGGCGCGATCGACGACTCGCGCGACGAAACCGCGGTGTCGCAGCAGTACCTGCGCGACGCGCTGGACGCCGTCCTCGAAGGCCGTGAGCCGCCTGTGCTGGAAACGCCACCGGTCGGCTGCACGGTCAAGTGGAAGTGAGATCGGGCTACCGCTTCTCGAGCAGGTACCAGCCGAGGTCGGCGGTGTAGCCGGGCGGGGCAAGCGTTCGCGCCCGCTCGCGGGCCTCGCCCTCGCAGCCCGCGAGGTCGAGGTAGGTGTCGAGGTCGCGCGACTCGCGTTCGTACTCGGCGCGCACAAGCACGAGGCCGTTCGACTCGAACAGCCCGCGCAGGTCGACGTCGGCGAGCGTGCGCGTGTGCGAAGGGTCGCGGGCCCGCTCGAAGCGGTTCAGCTCGGCCGCAGCAGCCGGGTCGACCGGTGCAATCTGGTCCACGACCAGCACCCTCCCGCGCGCCCGAGTCACGCGCGCGAGCTCCGCGACGACCAGCTCCGGTCGCCCGATGTGGTGGAGCGTCCTGAGCGTGCCGGCCAGATCGAATTCGCCGTACCCGAACGGCAGCTTCGTCGCATCGCCTTCGACGAAGCTCACGTTCGATAGCTGCTCGGCTCGCTTGCGGGCCTGTTCGAGAAGCTCAGGGACGAGGTCGACCCCTACCACCTCGCGAACCTGGGGCGCAAGCGCGAATGCGAGCGCGCCCGACCCGGTCCCCGAGTCGAGCGTCCGCTCGTCGCCCCGGGGCGCCACGAAGCGCAGGATCTTCTGCCCGAGCTCCGGGGCCCGCGCGTCCTGCAGCGCGGCGATCCGCTCAGCCGTCCTGCCGAACCGCTCCCGCGTGGCGTCTTGCATACTCGAGCGCCTCCTCCTTCGTGGCGATCGTACCGGCCGCCCGCTCCTCCTCGATCTCCGCCAGCAGGCGCCCGATCTGCGGGCCGGGCGGCAGGTCGAGCTCGTCGCCGCGCAGGAGCGGCTCGGCTGGCTCGCTGCGGCGGGCCTGCTCGAGAGCGTCCGATAGCTCCGAGGCACCCACGAACGCGAGCGCCTCGAGCGACCACGGTTCAGTCGCGCGGCGAAAGCGATGGATGGCGCGCGCATCCCGTTCCGGCCGCTCGGCCCGCAGGAGCGCAGCCGCGAACCTGCGCAACTCGTTCGAGATCGGGAAGCGGCGGAGCCGGTCGCCGAAGACGGCCACCAACCGATACTCGGGCGACTCCCAACGATCGAGCCGGTCGTCGATGCGGCCGCTCAGGGGCTCGAGCAGCCCGAGCGCGTCGAGTCTTCGATAGCCGCCGGCGGAGAGGCGCCGCAGCTCGACCAGGATCCGCTCTCCGGCGGGGCGATCGACGAGGCCCGCGTGCTCACGCACGAGCGCTTCCGTCGTGTCGTCGAGCCGCAGGTCGAGCTCGTCCTCGAGGCGGACGGCGCGCAGCAGGCGCAGCGGGTCGTCGCGGAAGACGCCTGCGCCGACGGCGCGGAGCCGCCGCTGCTCGAGGTCGGTCCGCCCGCCGTACGGGTCGACCGGCTCGCCGCCGGCGAGCGGCCGGGCGATCGCGTTGATGGTGAAGTCGCGGGTGGCGAGGTCGTCCTCGATCGAGCCCGGCAGCGGCGTGAAGTCGACGGTGCGGCCGCCCTCGAGCGCGACGCGCCAGGCGCCGTGACGCTCCGAGAGCGGGAACGGCGCTCCGCCCGCGCGCTTCGCGTAGGCGCGCGCGGCCCGCCTCGGGTCGCGCACCGCGATGTCGAGGTCCACGAGCTCCCGGCCGAGCAGCTCGTCGCGCACCGCGCCGCCGACCACCCAGGCCTCCTCTCCGGCGAGCACGTCGCGAGCCACCTCAAGCATCGACGACCACCCTGCGCGCCCGCCGGGGATCGGCATTGACCCCGCAGACGAGCTCGTAGTTGATCGTCCCCGCAACCCGTGCGTGGGCCTCCGCGAGCACGCCGTGGCCGAGGATCGTCACCGGCGCGCCAACGGGCTCCTCGGCGTCGAGCTCGACTGCGAAGGCATCCATCGAGACGGTGCCGACCACCCGCCGCGGCTCGCCGCTCACGCGCACCTCGGTCCCGGTCAGGTCCCGCCGGAAGCCGTCCGCGTAGCCGACGGGCACGATCCCGATCCACGTCGGCTGCTCCGCCACGAACCGCCGCCCGTAGCCGGTGCTCTCGCGTGCCTGGAGCCGCTTCACCTGCGCGAGGTAGCTTCGCCACAACAGCGCCGGCTCGAGCCCGTCCGCGGCCGGGTCCTCGCCGAACGGCGAGAGGCCGTAGAGCGCGACCCCGCAGCGCGCCGCGTCGAAGCGCGATGCGGGCAACCGCAGGGCCGCCGCGCTGTTGGCGAGGTGTCGCATCAGATCGGAGTACGGCTCGGTCGCCCGCCGGAACCGCTCGATCTGCACGTCGGCGAAGGCAGGGTCGGAGTCGGCGGTCGCCAGGTGCGACATCAGGCCGACCACCTCGGCGCCGGGCCTCGGTAGCTCGGAGAGACCCCACCGCCCCATGCCGGTGTCGAGCTTCAGGTGCACGCGCACGCCCTCGGGGATCTCGTCCTGCGAGACCGCGAGCTCGAGGTTCGCCTCGCGGGCCTCGGCGACCTCGCGGCTGGAGGACGTCGGGCCCATGACGAGGATCCGCGCGAGCGGGAACTCCGGGCGCAGCTCGAGCGCCTCCGGGACCGTCGCGACGCACAACGCGCCGGCGCCCTCGTCCATCACCGCACCCGCGACGTCGACGGCGCCGTGGCCGTAGGCGTTCGCCTTGACCACCGCCCAGAGCTGGGCGCCTTCGAGCGCCCGCAGCAGCGTCCGCGCGTTGCGGCGAATCGCGCCGAGATCGACCGTCAGCTCAGACCGGTGCATCGAGCACCGCAGGGAGCGCCGAGACCACGTCGCTCGCTACGGCGCCCGCCTGTGGGATCCTTCTGGACGCGAGCTGCTGCGCCGTTGCCGCCGCGGCCGCTGCGAGCCGCGCGTCGACGCCCTTAGCGAGGAAGGCGGCCACGACGCCGGTGAGGACGTCGCCGCTTCCGGCCGTTGCGAGCGCCGGCGTGCCGAGCGCGACGACGAGAACGCCCTCCCCTCCCGGCGCCGCGACGAGCGTGTCGGCGCCCTTGAGCAGGCAGACGCAGCCGAAGGTTTCGGCGCCGCGCCGCACGGCCTCGAGGCGATGGGCGGCGACCCATTCCGACCGCACCCCCAGCAACCGTGCGAGCTCCCCCTCGTGCGGCGTCAGCACCGTCGGCGCGGCCCGCTGCGGCGGCTCGAGCCCGAAGAGGCCGTCCGCGTCCACCACGGCGGGCCGGTCGAGTTCGGCGAGCAGGCGTCGCACGACCTCCTGCGGCCCCGGGCCGCGCCCGAGTCCGGGACCGAGCGCGAGAGAGCCGGCCTTGGCCGCGAACTCGGCGATCGGCTCGATCGCCCGCGGCGAGATCGTGCCCTCGTCCTCGGGGCACGGCAGCTTCACCGCCTCCAGCAGCCGCTGCTCGAAGACCGGAAGCGTCGAGTCGGGCACCGCGACCGCGACGTAGCCCGCATCCGCCCGGAAGGCGGCCTCCGCGGCCAGGGAGGGCGCACCGGTCAGGCCGCGCGAGCCACCGACGACCAGCACCGTGCCGGCCGAGTACTTGTTCTGGTCGGGCCGGCGCCGCGGCACCTCGGCAAGGATCGCCGGTGTCACGAGCCGGTTCTCGGTCTCGAGCAGCTCGAGCCCGATGTCGGCGACCACGACCTCGCCCGCGTGGAAGCGGCCGGGCGCCACCTCGCCACCGACCTTCGGCCCGTGCATCGTCACCGTCAACGATGCGTTCACGCAGCCGCCCGCCACCTCGCCCGTGGACGCGTCGACACCGGACGGCAGGTCCACCGCGACGATCGGCTTGGCGGCCACGTTCATCGCCGCAATCGCCTGGGCGGCGTCCTCGCGCGGTTCGCCGTGGAAGCCCGTGCCGAACAGCGCGTCGATGATGACGTCTGCCTCCTCGACCGGCGCGTCTTCCGCGGAGCGGGCGGCCTTGCCCGCGGACTCGAGCACCTCGAGCGCGATCCGCCCGTCGCCGCCGTTCGCGCCGCCGCCGCAGACCGCAACGAACCGGTGCGCATCGGGGAAGCGGCGCATCGCCTCCTCCGCGACCGCCCGGCCCGCGCGTGCCATCAGCTGGTCGACGTCGTGGCCCGCCTCCGCGCGCTTCATCTCGTCTGCGGTGTAAAGGGGATCAAACACGCTACG
Source organism: Actinomycetota bacterium (assembly GCA_046728775.1). Classification (GTDB taxonomy): domain Bacteria; phylum Actinomycetota; class Thermoleophilia; order Gaiellales; family Gaiellaceae; genus AC-32. The sequence goes on from JBKPFI010000174.1 coordinate 7,570, forward strand.
CGTCCTGGGATCCACAACTGATGATGCAGACCGCTTGCGCCAACTCCCGGGAATGGGTCATCGACAGCTCGATCCTGCCCGCGCCGACTCGCTCCGCCCACGCCTTGGTGGTGCCGCTCAGCGTCACCCCCGGCTTCGGGCGGCCCGCGATCTCGATCTCGCGCCACGTGAAACGGACCCCGGAGCCGAGCGCCTTGCCGACGGCCTCCTTGCCGGCGAACCGCGCGGCGTAGTGCTGCGGCGGGTTCGGCTTGGCGTCGCAGTAGGAGCGCTCGGCTTGGGTGAAGCAGCGCTCGCGGAAGCCGGGGTGCCGTTCGAGGGCGCGCGCGATCCGCGAGATCTCGATCAGGTCGACGCCGACTCGCATCGGCTCGAAGCCTAGGAGTTCCTTCCCCAACTACGCGGAGGTCTCGATCCAGCCCGGCAGCGCGGCGATCGAGGTGATGATGCCGTCCGGCTGCACGCGCGCGAACTCGACGACGTCGGGGCGAAACTTCCCCGTGCGGACGAGCACCGTGCGCAGGCCCGCGGCCGCGGCTCCGGCGATGTCGGTTTCGATGTCGTCCCCGACCATCCAGGTCAGCTCGGCGTCGGAGTCGAGGGCGTCGAGCGCCGCCTTGAAGTAGGCCGCGCTCGGCTTGCCGAGGACGGTCGCCTCCGTCTCCGCCGCGTACTCGAGGCCGGCGACGAAGGCGCCCGAGTCGAGCAGGGGCCCGCGCGCGGTCTGCCACCAGCGGTTCTTGTGCAGGCAGTAGAGCTCGGCGCCGGCCTGGAGCTCCGCGAAGGCTCGGGCGAGGTTCATGTAGCTGAAGACCTGGTTCGTCTCGTAGGTCTCGTCGGCGCCGCCGACCAGCACCGCGTCTGCCCCCTCGCCGACGAGCTCGATTCCGTCCAGGTCCTCGACGATGTCCGGCATCGTCAGCGCCAGGACACGCTGTCCCTCGAGGGCGTGAGCGGCCGCCGACGCCGTCGTCTGCAGCTCGGTGTCGTCGAGGTCGATGCCGAAGCCGCGAATCTGCTCGGCGAGCCGGCGGCGCGAGTGCGTGGTGTTGTTTGTGACGAAGCGGAGGCGGTGGCCGTTCTGGCGCAGCTGCGCGACGGCCTCGGGCGCGCCGGCAATCGGCACACCGGAGACGTGGAGGACGCCGTCGACGTCCAGAAGGATGCCCGCCATCGCGCGCGGAGTCTACGGGCGCCGCGCGCGGTAGACGTGGAGGTTGTCGCCGGCCACGGTGACCGCCTTTCGCGGGTCGACGCCGACGAGCGTTCTGACCTCGACCGCGCGGCTCGCGCCTGTCTCGCCACCGAGGACGTCGGGGCAGGCGGGAACGCCGCCGAAGCCGAGCTTGTGGCCCTGGATAGGGGGCTCGGCCGGGGTGCTCCCGAGGTAGCGCACTCCGTGCCAGAGCACCGCGAGGTCGCAGCGCGGCGGTGGCGGGGCCGGCCGCGGCGCGACCTGCTTCGTGCCCGAGTCGCAGGCCAGGCAGAGGAGCACAAGGCAGGCGGCGGTCAGAATCCGCCCCATGGCCGACGAGTCTATTCGCGTCACGCGCTCGGTCTCGATCCCGCGCTCGGAGATCGAGCTGCGCTTCTCACGCTCCAGCGGGCCCGGCGGGCAGCACGCGCAGAAGAGCGACACCCGCGTCGAGGCGGTCTTCGACGTGGAGGCCTCGTCGGCGCTCTCGGAGGCGCAGAAGCGGCGGGTCGTCGCCAAGGCCGGCGCCGTCCTGCGGGCGGTCGCGCAGGACGAGCGGAGCCAGTGGCGCAACCGCGAGCTTGCTCTCGAACGGCTCGCCGAGTCGCTCCGCGACGCCCTCCGAATAGAGCGACCGCGGCGGCCGACGAAGCCGAGCAAGGCGGCGGTCGAACGGCGCCTCGAGCAGAAGCGGCGCCGAAGCGAGCTCAAGCGGCGACGGCGCGGGCTCGACTGACGCGAAATCCTTACGGAGCCGTTACGCGTTCCTCATGACCGCGTAACGGGGCGCTGACAGCGCATGGGGAGGATCACATCGGAATCGTCCTTCCGCGACAAAGGAGTCGTGATGAGACGGCAGACCCTGTACCTCGCCCTGGTCGCGTTCGCCCTGCTGGCGGTGGGCGCTTCGGGATCGCTCGCCGCGAGCAGCACCGGCGGCAAGGCTCTCTTCATTTTCAACGGGCGCCTCCTCGCCGACGCCGGCAACTCGTCGAGCGTCTTCGTCGACGTGAACGGCGGCAACCGCATCGCGCTCAAGAAGCTGATCGGCCACGGCGACAACCAGCAGTTCGCGGTCGACGCGCACACGCAGTACATCCGCTGGACGCACGGCGTGCCGACGGCCGTGACGGAGTCGAACCTCGTCGCCGGCGACCGTGTCAGCGTCAAGATCCGCTCCGACCGCCGCTCGTCGCTCGGCCAGATCGAGTCCACCCCGGCGAAGGTGGTGTCCGACACCGGGCCACCGAACGGGCGCTACCCGCGCAGGCCGCTCTGGCTCTTCATCGGCACGCTGAACGCGCCGGCGAGCAGCGGTCACTTCTCGCTGCACATCACCAACGGCAACCTGCGCTCGCTGCGGGCGATGCTCGGGCAGCCCATCAACCAGACCTTCACCTACGACGCCCACACGATCTTCGTGCTCTGGCACGGGCGCGTGCCGACGCCAATCTCGCCGAGCCAGCTCGGTGTCGGCGACAGGATCTCGGTCCGCATCAGGGCACCCGGCTCCTTCGCGCTCGGCCAGGTCGAGCAGGTGCCCGCGAACCACGTGGGCGACCACCAGCCCGCCTAGCTGCAGCTCCCATCGCTCCGAGAGAGGCCGCCGCCGCGCGGCCTCTCTCGCTATCCCTCGGCGCGGGCGAGGAAGCCGCGGATCAACGCCAGTGTCTTCTCGGGCTCCTCGGCCTGCGCCGTGTGCGAGCTCTCCTCCATCACGACGAACTCGGAGCGGCGGATCGCGCGGTGCGCCACCTCCACCACCGCGGGAGTGACCTCGTCGTAGCGGCCGCAGAAGAGCAGGGTCGGCGCCTCGATCTGCCCCAGCCGATCCGTGATGTCCCAGCCCCTGAGCGTCCCGATGACGTGGAACTCGCTCGGCCCGTTCATCGAGTGGTAGACCTCGGGGTTCTCGTCGAGGATCCGGAAGCACTCGACGAGCCAGTCCGGCCAGGGGTCCGTGCGGCAAAGGTGGCGTTTGTAGAAGACCATCTCGGCCTCTTCGTACTCCGGGTCGTCGGTCGTGCCCGCCTCCTCGTGCCTGCGTAGGGTGGCCTCGACCTCCGGCGGAAGCTCCGAGCGCAGCCGCTGGATCTCCGGCATCCAGGCCGGGATGCTCGGCGGCCCGCTCTCGGCGATCAGCGACGCGAGCCCCTCAGGCCGGCCCGTCGCGTACTGCATCCCGAGCATCCCGCCCCACGAGTGGCCGAGGACGTGGACGCGGTCGAGGCCGAGCTCCTCGCGAACCACGTCGACCTCTTCCGCGAAGAGCTCGGGCTTCCACATCGCAGCGTCGTGCGGCTCCGCGATCGCGGAGTTGCCGGCGCCGAGCTGGTCGTAGAAGACGACGCGCCGCTCGTCCGCGAACGCCTCGTACGGCTTCATGTGGAGCCAGTTCGCGCCCGGCCCGCCGTGCAGGCACAGCAGCGGGATCCGCTCGGCGGCCGCGCCGTCCGGATCGAGCGAGCGGTACCACGTCTCGTAGCCGCGGAACGGGATCCGCCCCTCGGTCACGCCCATCAGGCGTTTCTACAGGCTCGGAGCTAGGGTCCACAAGGGTCATGCGCATCTGGGGGTCAATCGCCAGCGGCCGCGACATGGCGGTCGATCTCGGCACGGCGAACACGCTGGTGTTCATCCGCGGCCGCGGGATCGTGCTCTTCGAGCCGTCGGTGGTCGCCATCTCCGAGGAGACCGGAAAGGTGCACGCCGTCGGCGAGGAGGCGAAGCGCATGATCGGCCGCACGCCCGCCTCGATCCGCGCCACGAGGCCGCTGCGTCACGGCGTGATCGCGGACTTCGAGGTGACCGAGGAGATGCTGAGGCACTTCATTTCGAAGGCCGGCGGCTCGCGCTTCACCTTCGCGCGGGTCGTGCTCTGCGTGCCGAGCGGGATCACCGACGTCGAGCGCCGCGCCGTCGACGAGGCCACGCGCGCCGCCGGTGCGCGCTCGGTCTACCTGATCGAGGAGCCGATGGCCGCCGCGATCGGCGCGAACCTCCCGGTCGCGGACGCGGTCGCGAGCATGGTGATCGACATCGGCGGCGGCACGACCGAGGTCGCCGTCATCTCGCTGGGCGGGATGGTCGTCTGGGAGTCGATCCGCGTCGGCGGCTACGAGATGGACGAGGCGATCGTCGACCACCTGAAGAACGTCCACAAGCTGCTAATCGGGCTCGAGACGGCCGAGACGGCGAAGATCGAGGTCGGCTCCGCCTGGCCGCTCGACGACATCGCCGAGACGACCGTCGCAGGGCGCGACCTCGTTACAGGCCTGCTCCGGCGCGTCACGATCTCCGGGGGCGACGTCCGGCGGGCAATGGAGGCGCCGGTCGCCCGTATCGTGAGTGCCGTGAAGGACACGCTCGAGCGCACGCCGCCCGAGCTCGCCGCCGACCTGGGCGAGCGCGGCATCGTCCTCGCCGGCGGCGGAGCGCTGCTGCGCGGGATCGACGAGAAGCTGCGCGCCGAGGTCGGCCTGCCGGTTCAGTTCGCGGAATCGCCGCTGACCTGCGTCGCCGAGGGCGCCGGCCGCAGCCTCGACGAGCTGGAGACCCTGGACCGGGCCGCCAAGGCGCAGCGGCGCACCCGCAGCCGCTCGCGGCGCTAGCTCCTGGGCAGCAAGGCGCGCAGGCGCTCGACCGCCCGAGGGCGCCGCTCGGGCGTCGCCAGGAACCCCGCCAGCCGCTCGGCCTCTTCCTCCTCGAGCGACACCGCAGCCTCGGCCACGCCCTCCGGGCTCCAGACGCTGAAGCGGACGTGCGGCTCCTCGGTCAGGTAGCGCGAGACACGGAGCGCCTTGCCGAGGTCACGCGGATGCGCACGGAAGAACTCGACGAGCTTGCGCCGCTGCGGAGCCGCGCACCAAGGGCAGAAGCGGTATGCCGCCTCGAGCTCTCCGCCGCACTCGGCACAGACGCGCATCCTGCCTCCTTCGCCCGCGCACACGGTACTACGCCCGCGAGTACCGGTGGGGCTCGGCCACGAACTTCGCCCGGCAGCCGGGGCCGCAGAAGAAGTGGCGCCTCCCGTTGTGCTCGTGCGAGAGCGCGTGCCCGGGATCGACGGTCATCCCGCAGACGGGATCGCGGGCGCCGCGCCGGACCGTCAGCGCGAAGAGCGCGGCCGCGACGAGCGTGAAGACGAGGTTCAGGGCCGCCGTGTAGTTCCAGGTCACCGCGCGCTCGGTAATCGACTCGACCGGCGGCCGGTGCTCCGGCACGAGCCCGGCCGCGCTGAACAGCCCGTCGACCGCCAGCGCGGCGAGCACCATCGCCCCGAACATCAGCCCGACGATCACCCCGGTCAGGCGCCAGCCGTAGTAGCGGGCGTAGATGAGCACGAGCGGGATGATGATCAGGTCCGCGTAGATGAACGCGATCACGCCCGAGAACGAGATCCCGCCCGCCCAGAGCACCGCCGCCAGCGGCACGTTCCCGACCGAGCAGACGAACGACAGGACCGCCACCAGCGGGCCGACGACGACGTTCTCGAGCAGCTGCAGCCGGCCCCCGGTGTCGGTGAGAAAGAGCGAGTTGAAGACGTCCATCGGCAGCAGCGCGATGAAGCCCGCGATCAGGAAGCCGCCGGCGATCTCCTTCCAGAGCATCTCCCAGTCGCCCCGGAAGTTGTGTGCGACCTCCGTCCAGCTCTCCAGCGACAGAACGCGCGAGCCCCCGGCCGCCGGGTGGAGGTGACCGGTTTCCGCGGCGATCGCCCGCTCCCGCGCCTGCTCTTCCTCGCGCGGCGAGACGAGCACCCGGATGCCGATCCACACCAGGATGATCAGGACGAAGCCGCCGACGAACTCGGCGAGCGTGAAGCGCCAGCCGAGGAAGATCCAAAGGACGATCCCGATCTCGAACACGAGGTTGGTCGACGCGAACTGGAAGACCATCGCCGATGCGAGGCTCGCACCCTTCTGGAAGAGCGACTTGGCGATCGCGACGGCGGCGTAGCTGCACGAGGACGAGGCCGCGCCGAGCCCGGTCGCCAGCGCGACCGTCTTGGGCCCGCGGCCGCCGAGCGCCTGCTCGAGCTGCCGGCGAGGCGCCCACGCCTGGACGATTCCGGAGAGCATGAACCCGAGCACGAGCGCCCACCAGACCTCCCAGGCCATGCGGAAGGCGTTCCAGAGCCCGTCGCCGATCTGCGCCAGCATGTCCACGGCACGACCTTAGCCCGGGGATTCGCGGTGGCGGCCGGACGGGTACTACCGGGCGGTGGACGACAGGCTGATCATCGTCGACGGCGGAACGTTCCTCTACGGCGACCGCGCTGGCGACGTCGAGGCGCAGCGGCCGGAGGGCTTCTACTACGAGGACGTACGGCACCTCTCACGCTGGTGCCTGACGGTCGACGGCAAGCCGATCGTGCCGCTGACGAGCCGCGTCGTCGACCACTTCTCGGCGCGCATCCACGGCGCGCGCGAGGGCGAGGAGCAGCCCACGCTCTCGGTGCGCCGCGATCGCTTCGTGACGGAGGGCCTGCACGAGGACCTCGACGTCACGAACCACGGTGACGAGCCGCAGCGCGTCCGCCTCGAGCTCGCCTTTGCATCGGATTTCGCCGACGTGATGGAGGCCCAGGAGCACGGCACGGTGCGGAACGGCCGCTACCGCGTCGAGCTCGGCGCCCGCGTCGCGACCCTGTGGCAGGAGCGCGACGGCGTCAGGCGCGGGACGGTGATCCGCTTCCAGCGGCAGGGCCGGCTCCGCCGCGACCGGATGACGTTCGACCTCCGGCTCGGGCCCGGCGAGAGCTGGCACACGTGCGTGGACGTGATCCCGGTCGTCGGCTCCTCGCGGCGCGACCCGCTGCTCGGGTGCAACTCGTTCGGCGCCGACCCGCGCAAGATGCCGCTCGACGTCGATGAGTGGCTCGCGACGTCACCCGCCCTGGAGGCGGACTGGGACCCGCTGAACCACATCTACCGGCAGAGCCTGCTCGACCTTGCGGCCTTGCGGATCCGGCCACGCGAGGAGCACCTTCACTGGGCGCTGCCCGCGGGCGGCCTGCCATGGTTCATGACGGTCTTCGGGCGCGACAGCATGATCGCGGCCTACCAGGCGCTTCCGTTTCAGCCCGAGCTCGCGCAGGCGACGTTGCAGGCGCTGGCCGAGCTGCAGGCGACGGAGTGGGACGACTTCGCGGACGCGCAGCCCGGGAAGATCCTGCATGAGCTGCGGCGCGGCACCCTCAGCGCGCTCGGCGAGGTCCCGCGCGTCTACTACGGCGCGCACGACACGACGATGCTGTTCCTGATCCTGCTCGACGAGTACGAGCGCTGGACCGGCGACGACGAGTTCGTGCGGGGGGTCGAGCCGAACGCCCGCGCCGCGCTCGCCTGGCTCGAGGGACCGGCGGATCTCGACGCCGACGGCTACGTCGAGTACCGCAAGCGGTCCGACGCGCCGACGGCGCTCGAGAACCACTGCTGGAAGGACTCCGACGACTCGATCCGCTTCGCCGACGGACGCAGAGCCGAGCCGCCGATCGCGACCTGCGAGCAGCAGGGGTACGCCTATGACGCCCGCCTCCGGCTCGCGCGGCTCGCCCATGAGGTCTACGGCGACCCCGAACTCGCCCGTCGCCTCGTGCGCGATGCGGCCGAGCTCCGGCGGCGCTTCAACCGCGACTTCTGGCTCGCCGATCGCGGCTACTACGCGCTGGCGCTCGACGGCGACAAGCAGCCGGTCGACTCCACGGCCTCGAACGCCGGGCACCTCCTCTGGAGCGGGATCGTCGAGGAGCGGCGGGCGGCGCGGGTCGTCAAGCGGCTGCTACGCGACGACCTCTTCAGCGGCTGGGGCATCCGCTCGCTCTCGAGCGGCGACGCCCCGTACAACCCGCTCGAGTACCACAACGGCACGGTCTGGCCGCACGACACCGCGATCGTCGCCGAAGGGATGCGGCGCTACGGGTTCCGCGAGGAGGCGGGGCGCGTCTGCGAGGCGCTGCTGCGCGCGGCGGAGGCGTTCGGCTACCAGCTGCCCGAGGTCTTCGCCGGCTTCGCGCGAGACGCGACCAACGCGCCGGTCGAGTACCCGGAAGCGCTCAAGCCGCAGGCCTGGGCGGCCGGCGCGCCGCTGCTGGCGCTGCGGACGCTGCTCGGCCTCGACGCGATCGGCGGCAGGCTGCGGCGGTCGCCGCACGTACCGGAGTCACTCGGCCGCATCCGCCTGCGCGGGCTCGACGTGCCGCGGAAGCTGCCTCCGGCCCGCTGAGCTCAGCCGACGAACGGGCCTCCGTCACCGCTCAAGACGAGCGGCATCTCACGGCCGCTGACCGTCTGCACCTGTGTGCCCGTGCGCAGGTTGACGATCGCGTACAGGCTACTGGGGTCACGTGCGCGTACGAATGCGCGAGACCCCACGACCTGCACGTCGTAGATCACGCGGCCGCGGAAGAGCTGGAAGCGCCGGAGCCCGGTTCGGTCGTAGACGCTCAGCCCGGTTCCGCTCTCCCGCTGCGTGCCGCTGTCCCAGCTCCGCCCCCACGAGAGAAGGGCGTTCCTCGCGGCGACGAGCGCGGAGGAATGCGGATCGACGAGGTGCTCTTGCCAGGTCCTGGCGTCGATAACAGTGAGCCCGCTCGGCCGCTCGCGGCCTGCGAGACCCCGTCCGAACTGGTAGGCAGAGGCATCGCGGCCGAACACGGCCAGGCGGCCGTCGCCGAGCCAGAGGGCGGAGCGCGAGCTGCCCGCCAACGGGCCCTTCGCCTCGGCTTGTGGCTCGAGCCAGTCGTCAAGCCGGCCGACCAGCGAGACGGGCTGCGCCGGCGTGTGGTACGCGACTGCAAGCGTGCCGAGATCGACCTCGGCCACCGGGCAACCCGCCGCCACCGCGTAAGCCCGGCCGCCTACTCGATCGACGGCCACGGCCGCTCCGTCGTGGCGCGGCACGCCGTCTGACGTCTCTCTGGCTCCCGCCTCGACTCGGTCGAGCGTGACCGACCGGATCGTGCCTTCCGCCGATGCGACGACGAGCTGGACCGGCCCCCAGCGCTGGCCTTCGAGTGCGAGCACGAGCGCGTCTTTCGCCCTCGCAAGCGCAATCACCCTGCCCTGCAGCTCACGCTGCGCGAGGATGCTGCCGGTCGAGGGATCGATCACGGCGACCCGGTCCGTGACGACGATTGCGTCATCCTCCCCCCGTTGCGCGCTCCGTATGACGGCCAGCAGGCGATCGGAGGCGACCCAGTGCAGGGACAGGACGTCGCCGTAGAAGCCGAACCACACGTCTCGGACCCGGCGAAGCGTCCGAGCCTGGGCGATCCGGATTTGTGCCGGTATGAAGGTCAGCCCGCCCCCGTCCTGGTTGCCGAACGCGAGCAGGCGCCGGTCGGGTGAGTAACCCCAGGCGACGACCGAAGAGCCGACGAGGGCGAGCCGGCGACCCGGACGGATCCTCAACGTCTTCGGATCCAGTCGAACGAGAGAGGCGCCACTTGGCGCGTACTGGATTCCCAGCAACGGGGACGCCGAAGCCGCGCCACGGAGCACGAGAGGTCGTTCCAGTCCGCCACGGGGGCCGAGACCGGCGACGGCGACGCCTGCCGAGAACGCCACCGCGATCAGAACGGCGGCCAACCTCTTCATGGCTTTGCAGGTCGTACACCGCACGGGACCCTGCGGTTCCCCGAGGCTATTCGACCGTGACGGTCTTGGCGAGGTTGCGCGGCTGGTCGACGTTCAGCCCGCGCAGCCGCGCGATGCGGTAGGCCAGCAGCTGCAGCGGCACCACGGCGAGCACCGCCTGCAGGAACGCCGGCGAGCGCGGGATGTAGATCACGTCGTCCGCGTGGTGCTGGATGTCCTCGTTGCCGTCGGTCGCGATCGCGATCACGTGCGCGCCGCGCGCGCGGGTCTCCTGGATGTTGGAGACGACCTTGTCGTAGATCACCTTCTGGTCGGTCGCCACGCAGACGACCGGCGTGCCCTCCTCCAGCAGCGCGATCGGCCCGTGCTTCATCTCGCCGGCCGAGTAGGCGTCGGTCGGGATGTACGAGATCTCCTTCAGCTTGAGCGCGCCCTCCAGCGCCACGGGCAGCCCGATGTGGCGGCCGAGGTAGAGGAAGAACTGCTTGTCGTAGAAGCGCTGGGCGGTCTCCTCGACAGGGTGGTCGCCGTCGAGGAAGCGCTCGATCTTGTCGGACAGCGTGTAGAGCTGGTCGAGGATGAACTCGAGCTCCTCCGGCGGCATCGTCCCGCGAACCTGCGCGAGCTTGAGCCCGATCAGCGCGAGCAGCGCGACCTGCGCGGTGAACGTCTTCGAGGCGGCGACGCCGATCTCGAGGCCGCAGCGCGTGTAGAGCACGGAGTCGGCTTCGCGCGTGATCTGCGAGCCCATCAGGTTCGTGATCGCGAGCGTGCGCGCGCCGAGCTCCCTCGCCAGCTTGACCGCGTTGATCGTGTCGCGCGACTCGCCCGACTGCGAGATCCCGATTACCAGGGTGTCCTTCGAGAGCACCGGATTTCGGTAGATCCACTCGCTCGCGATGTCCGGCTCCACCGGGAGCCGCGCCCACTCTTCGATCATGTAGCGGCCGACGACGCCGGCGTGGTACGAGGTGCCGGCCGCGACGATCACGATCCGCCGCAGGTTGCGGAGCTGCTCCTCGGTCAGGCCGAGGCTCTCGAGGACGAGCTTGCCGTGCCTGACGCGGTCGCCGAGCGTCTCGCCCACCGCGACAGGCTGCTCGTAGATTTCCTTGAGCATGAAGGTCTCGTAACCGCTCTTCTCGGCGGCGTCGAGGTCCCAGTCGACCTCCACGACCTCTCGCTCCAGCTCGCCGTCCTCTACGGAGACGAAGCGCGATCCCTGAGGCGTGATCGAGACGATCTCACCGTCCTCGATCAGCTGGATCGAGCGCGTCTCGCAGATGAACGCGGCTGCCATCGAGGCGAGGAACATCTCACCCTCGCCGACACCCACGAGCAGCGGGCACTGGAGCCGAGCCCCGACGAGCTCGCCGGGGTGGTCGTGGTGGATCACCACGAAGGCGAAATGTCCTTCGAGCTCGCGGTAGGCGCTGCGCGTGGCCTCGAGCAGGTCGCCCTCGTAGTGACGCTCGATCAGGTGGACGACCACCTCGGCATCGGTCTCGGTGTCGAAGGTGTGGCCCTCGGCTTCGAGGGAGCGCTTGAGCTCGCGGTAGTTCTCCACGATCCCGTTTAGGACGATCGCGAGCTTGCCGCCGTCGCAGCCCGTCAGCGGGTGCGCGTTCTGCTCGGTGACGGCGCCGTGAGTGGCCCAGCGCGTGTGACCGAGGCCGGTAGTGGCCTGCGAGCCGTTCGGGCCCGCCTCTTTCTTCAGCACCTGGAGGTTGCCGACGGCGCGGACGTAGTCGAGCTCTCCGTCCTCGAGCAGCGCGATCCCGGCCGAGTCGTAGCCCCGGTACTCGAGCCGCTCGAGGCCTCCGAGCAGGAGGTCCTTACAGGCCCTGTGGCCGACGTAGCCGATGATGCCGCACACGCCGTAACCTCCCTTTAGACGCGAAAGGCCCGGCTGCTCTCCGGCCCCGCCGTCGGGGTCGGTCAGCCGAGCTCTCGTCTCACGAGAGCGCTGATCGTAGCACAGGCTTCTTCGGCTTCCAACCGATTTTCAGCCTCGGCTAAAACCCG
>JBKPFI010000396.1:0-4402 GCA_046728775.1 Actinomycetota bacterium
AACGTGCCGGACTCGTCCGTCTTCTCCTATTACCAACCGGGCGATCCCTCGACGCGGCAGACGGTCGCGGCAGTGTGGGATCGGCCGAGCGTAGTAGGGAACGGTCGCCTGGTCGTGTTCATGGACATCAACTGGACGGAGGCCGCCTGGCGTGCTGCGAACTGGTCCGACGTAGCGCAGAACGTTGCCTTTTTCCTGTCGGGCCTGACTAGCCCGCCCGGCCCAGTCGTGACCTCTGCCAACGTGGTTCCGGCGGCGCCCGCGCTCTTCTCTGCGCAGGCGAAGGCAACTCTTGCTCGCACGGCTTCCGGCGGGGCAACCAGCAGCAAGTAAGTAGCGTCTTACGCGGTGGAGGGGCCGGCGCGAGTCGGCCTCTCCACCAACTCCGTGAGCTCTGCGTCAATCGCCGCGCTCCGCGTCTCCGCGCCGATGCTGACGAAGATCGCGCGCGCTCGTTCGAACTCCGTTCGAGCTCCGGTGAGATCGCCGAAGCTCCGGAGGGACCTGCCGAGGGCCATACGCGCCTCACCGAGCTTGAGCGGCATCCCGAGCTCCTCGATCAGCCTCAGCCCCTCGGCGAAGGCAGTCGCAGCCGTCGCAGATTCGTCCGCCGCGGTCGCAACGATCGCCTCGGCAAGCAGCAGCGACGAGCGCGCTTCGGCGTCTTCCTCGGGCAGGTTACGAGCAGCAAACGCTACGAGCTCGCGCGCGTCGTCGAGCCGACCCTGCGCCACGAGTGCCTCCGCGAGGTACCGGTAGGCTTCGATTGCAACCCAGCCGCCGATCTGGAGAGCAACCGGGATCGCCTCGCGCAACCACGCCTCGGCCTCGTCCGGCCGCCCGTCGTCGAGCGCGAAAACAGCCAGGCCCTCTATGAGGTTCTGAGCCTGGAAGTAGGAGTCGCCGGTGCGCTCGAACCAGGTGCGCGCCTGACGGCACAGACGCTCACCCTCCTCGCGATCGCCGCGGTGGTACGTCATGACGCCAAGCCAGGACGTCGCCTCGGCCTCCACCCGGTGGCTGCCGAGCTCCCCCGCCAGCTTCAGGCAACAGCGCAGTTCGCTCTCTGCGGCCGCGAGATCGCCAAGGTTCAACAAACTCGGGGCAAGCCGAAGGTGGCCCTCCGCCACGAGCGCGACGTCGTCGATCTCCTCGGCGGTCGCGATGCCCGAGCGGAGGCCATCGATCGCCTGCTCGTGCTGTCCCTCGAAGTCCGCCACGAGGGCCGCGAGCACGAATGCGACCCTGCTCCGCAAGTAGGGGTCGCCGGTGGAGCGCGCGAGCTCCCGCGCTTCGGTCAGCCGCGCGTGAGCGTCCGCGGCGCGTCCCTGCCGTTGGTCGATGTCGCCGAGGAGGAGCGACGCTTCGCACTCGACGTCTGCGCGTCCCAGCGCAGAAGCCGCCTCAGCGACCTCCTCGAGCTCGTCGCAGGCCTCCTTGAGCTCGCCGAGCATCATCAGGATGTCCGCCCGGCGAAGGCGCAGCTCGGCGCGGAGGTCGGGATGCTCGTCGCGGAGGACGTCGAGCCCGCGCGTGTAATAGCGGTGGGCCTCGCGCAAGCTCTCGCGGCGTTCTGCCCTACCCGCAGCCTCTGCAAGCGCACGGGCGGCCTGCTCGATGGGCGGCTCGATCGGGCTGCGCGCCACCTCCCTCGAGAGCCCGCAGGCCTGCTCGAGATGCCACGCCACGATCTCGATGAACTCCTCGGCCTTGCCGCGGACGACCGTCACCCAGTCCGAGAACCGAAGGTGAAGCTGAGCCCGCCGGCCCTTCGGCACCTGGCCGTACGCGACGTCGCGCATCAGGATGTGCTTGAACGTGTACTCGTCCTCGCCGGCGACGGTCGAGACGGCCTGGTGCGCGACGAAGTCACGGCGTTCGAGCTCCCCGAGGCCCGGCCGCGGATCAGCCGCCTGCGCTCCGTTCTCGCCGCCGAGGTGGGTGACTGCACCGGCCCAGAAGACGGACCCGATGACGGACGCATGGTGGGCGAGCCGCTTCTCGTCGTGCGCCAAGCGGTCCAGTCGCGAGCTGATGAGCCCCTGGACGCTCGTCGGGACGGGGAGCTCGCCGGCCTCCTCGCTCTTCCAACGCTCGAGGTCGATGAGCCCCTGGTCGCGGAGCATGCGTACGGTCTCCTCGAGGAAGAGCGGGTTGCCGCCGGCGTTCGCGATCAACGTCGACGCGAATGGGGTCTCCGCCAGGGCAGGATCCCCCGTGAGGTCCGCTAGCAGCGTCGCCGCCTGGTCGGCGCCGAGGGTTTGCAGCTGCAGGGTCCGCCGGCGACCTTCGGAGCGCAGGAAGCCCGGTGCCATGTCCTCGAGATCGGGACGGGCGGAACAGACGAGCAGCAGCGGTGCGTCGGCGTCGTCCCCGACGATGTACGCGATCAGCTCGAGCAGGGTCGGCTCGGCCCAGTGGAGGTCCTCGACGACGATCGCCGTCGGTCGTTCCGCAGCCAGAAGCTGCAGGGTGCGCCGAATCCCCCAGTGGAGCTCGGCCTGCGAGATCTCACTCGTCGCGTAGGTGCCGCGCGGGGTCGTCGGGATACCGATCAGGTTCGAGAGAGACGCCGCGATCGTCCGCAGCTCATCGACGTCGTCAGTCGCGAGCGACTCGAGGAAGGTGTCGAGCTTCGCCGCAATCGTCTCGCGCTCGTCGCTTCGGAGCATGCCCGCCGCCGACTTGAAGATTTCCGTGATGGGCCAGTAGGTGATGCCTTCTCCGTACGAGAGACACCGTCCCCAGTGCACATCGCAGCGCTCCTCGAGCCACGAGACGAGCTCGTGCAACAGGCGGCTCTTCCCGATCCCGGGCGAGCCGACGATGGTCGCGATCCCGGCGCGGCGCTCCTCGAGCAGCTCGTCGCAGAAGCTCATCAGCTCGGCGACCTCCGTCTCCCGTCCGACGAACAGCGTCTCGTCGCGCGGCCCAGCCCCGTCGCGCGCGGCGACGACCTCCCAGACCTCCACCGCTTCGCTCTTGCCCTTTGCCTGCACCGGCTCTGCCTCGCGGAAGTCGAACGCCCTCTTCGTGGCCAGGTACGTCATACGGCCGACCAGGATCCCGTCCTGCGGCGCGGCCGACTGGATACGTGCGGCCGTGTTGAGGACGTCACCGGCCGCCGACCACTCGCCCTCGCTCGGGCGGGCGCCCAACATCACGAGTGCCTCGCCGGTGTGGATTCCGATGCGGATGTGGAGGTCGAGCCATTCGTCCTCGGCGTTCAGCTCCTCGATCGCATTGCGCACCGCAAGCGCCGCCCGAATCGCACGCTCGGGGTCGTCCTCGTGCGCCTTCGGCGATCCGAACAGCGCGAGCACCGCATCGCCGCTGAACTTCTCGAAGGTGCCTCCGTGGCGCTCGAGCTCGGCGCGGACGCGCGCGTGGTACGGCGCAACGAGCGCCTTCACGTCCTCCGGGTCGAGCTGCTCGGACCGTGCCGTGGACCCGACTAGATCGACGAAGATCGCAGTGATGACCTTGCGCTCCTCGCTCGGCGGGGCAGGCGCGGGCGTCTCGGCCATCGCCGTCCCGCACGCGAGGCAGAAGCGCGCCTGCGGCGGGTTCTCGGTGCCGCACTCGGTGCAAAACGCCATATGAAAAGGGTACGGGGACGGCTGACGCGCTTCTAGTCGCTACGGACGAAAAATGGAAACTACCGGCGTCCGTGCGACAATCCGGATGGCGCAGGGTGCCAAAGGGGGATGCGCCGAGGCAAACATGACTGCGGCTCCCGAGAGCACCCCACTTCCCGTCGACCTGACGCCCTTCGTCCCGCGGGTCGCCGTCGACTGGCTGCGCGCCGAGCCCGAGGCCCGCCGGCGCGAGCTCGAGGGGACGCTCGTCTTCGTCGACATCTCCGGCTTCACCGCCATGTCGGAGAAGCTGGCGCAGAAGGGGAAGCTCGGCGCCGAGGAGGTCACCGAGGTGATGAATCTCGTGTTCGCGCGCCTCCTCGACGTCGCGTACGCAGCCGGCGGCGGCCTGCTCAAGTTCGGCGGCGACGCGCTGCTGCTCTTCTTCGCCGGCGACGAGCACGCGGAGCGCGCCTGCGACGCGGCCTACGGAATGCGGAAGGCGCTGCGTGCGCTCGGGCGGCCGCGGACCTCGGCCGGGCCTGTGACCCTGAAGATGCACGTCGGCATCCACGCCGACGTGTTCGACTTCTTCCTCGTCGGAGAGTCGCACCGGGAGCTGCTCCTGACCGGGCCCGGCGTGACCCGCGCGGTCGAGATGGAGGCCGGCGCCGAGGCAGGTGAGATCCTCGTCAGCGAGGAGACGGCCGCGACGCTGCCGGAGCGGATCCTCGGCGACGAGAAGGAGGGCGGGGTCTTGCTGAAAGCGCCGCCCGGCGCCGCCAGCTGGATCCAGCTCCTGCCCCCGGCGGAGGGCCTCGACC
>JBKPFI010000313.1:0-16237 GCA_046728775.1 Actinomycetota bacterium
GGAGTAGAGCGCGGATCCGCGGTGCCGCGACTAGGCGAGGGCATCGAACTCGGCGTCGCTGAGCTCGATCTCGAGCGCGGCGAGGTTCTCCCGCAGGTGCTCGAGCGAGAGCGTCCCCGGAATCGGCAGCACCGCCGGCGAGCGCCTGAGGAGCCAGGCGAGCGCGATCTGCTCGGGAGTGGCGCCGTGCCGCTCGGCGATCTCGTCGAGCGCCCGGCCGCCGTCGCCGCGCAGGGGGAAGAACGGGACGAAGACGATGCCCTCACTGGCGCAGTAGTCGACGACGTCCTCGGACGTGCGCTCCGAGAGGTTGTAGCGGTTCTGGACGGCGGTGATCGGGACCACGGCGCGGCCCCGCTCGAGCTGGTCGATGGTCACCTGGGAGACGCCGACGTGCCGGATCCTCCCGCTGTCGTGGTACTCCTTGATCGCGCCGAGGCTCTCCTCGAGCGGCGTCTCCGGGTCGACGCGGTGCAGGTAGTAGAGCTGGATGCTGTCGCTCCGCAGGCGCCGGAGGCTCTCCTCGATCTGCGCCTGCAGGACCTCGGGGCGGCCTTCGCCGGGGTTGTAGCCGCCCTTGGTCGCGACCACGACGCCCTCCTGCAGCGGCGCGAGCGCGGCGCCGATTGTCTCCTCGCTCTCGCCGCCCGCGTAGAGGTGCGCAGTGTCGATGTGCCCGAGCCCGGCTGCCACGCCCTCCCGCAGGAACGCCACGTTCTCGGGGATGTGCCTGAGGCGGTTCGTCCCAAGGCCGATCCTGCGCACGTCTATGTCGCCGAGCCGGAGCATCGGGCCATGTTGGCCGATGCGCTCCGCCCCGCGTCGGAATCAGCGTCATGATTCGCGCGCTGACGACATCCAGAGGGAGGTCTGCATGGTCGAGGAGGCACGGCTCGCGCAAACCGAGAGCGGGCTCGTCCCCGAAGGCGACGGCTGGTTCGTAGTCAACGCGCGCGAGGCGCGCTGGTGGCATCACGACACGTTCGGCTCGGCCGTCACCTTCGAGGGTGACGCCCGCTTCGGCGACTTCGGCATCAACATCCAGGTGCTGAGCCCCGGCCAGCCGAACTGCATGTACCACGCCGAGAACGCCCAGGAGGACTTCCTCGTGCTCTCGGGCGAGTGCCTCCTGCTCGTCGAGGGCGAGGAGCGGCCCCTCAAGGAGTGGGACTTCGTCCACTGCCCCGCCCGGACCGAGCACGTCTTCGTCGGGGCGGGAGACGGGCCATGCGCGATCCTGATGGTCGGAGCGCGGCCCGATCCCGAGGAGCTGCTCTATCCAGCCGTCGAGGTCGCCCAGAAGCACAACGCCGGCGTTGCGAAGAGCACGCCCACAGCCGAGGAGGCCTACGCCCCGTTCCCACGGTCGACCGAGAGGCCGTATCGAGACGGAATGCTGCCGAGCCTCGGCGACTGAGCGCAGCCTCGAGGCGACCGGCGCCGTTCCTACACTCGGGCCGGATGGATCAAGCCCCGAAGCGGCGGGTCGAGCTCTACCTGCCGGTGCGCACGCTGCTGATCGTCGCCGCCGCCATCGGCCTGATGGCGGCGTTCGTCGCCATCGGGGACACGTTCCTGATCGTCTTCGTCGGCGTCTTCCTGGCGCTGGTGTTCGAGTACCCGGTGCGCTTCGTGATGCGCAAGACGCACATGTCCCGCGGGCTCGCGGCGACCGTGACCGTGATCGGCAGCGCGCTTGCCGTCACGGTGCTGTTCGTCCTGCTGCTCGTCCCGCTCGTGGGAGGCGTCCGCGACTTCCTGAAGCAGCTCCCCGAGACTGTTCAGGAGCTCCGCAACTCGGACGAGCTCTCCTGGCTCGGCGACTCCGGCGCCGCCAAGAACGTCCAGAAAGGCGCCCAACACGTGTCGGCGTCGATACCGGACGCGATCTCGGCGGTGCTCGGGATCGCGGGCGACTTCTTCGGCGTGTTCCTCGCGCTGTTCACGATCCTCTTCATCTGCCTCTTCCTGCTCACCGACATCGGAAAGCTGAAGCAGTCGCTCGGCAGCGTGCTGATGCCGGGTGACGAGGAGCGCTGGCTGGGGGTCTGGGAGCGGGTCACGGAGTCCGTCTCGCGCTGGGCGATCGGCGTCGTCGTGATCGCGACCATCGCCGGGACCATTCAGGGGACCACGGCGTGGCTGCTCGGCTCGAGCTTCGCCATCGGCCTCGGCGTGATCGCGGGGCTGCTCGACATGATCCCGAACATCGGCGCGACCATCGCCGGCTTCATCCTCGTTCCCGCGCTGTGGGCCGAGGAGGGCCTCACGGCCGCAGTGATCATGCTCGTCGTGGTGCTCGTCTACCAGCAGCTCGAGAACAACATCCTGACGCCGAAGATCCAGGGCAAGGCCGTCAACGTCTCGGCCTTCTTCATCATCGTCTCGGTGACCCTCTTCGGCGCCCTGCTCGGCGTGCTCGGGGCCCTCACCGCCGTGCCGCTAGCGGCGACGATCCAGATCTTCGTGCAGGAGCTGACCGCGGCGAGGCGGGCGCGCGTTGCGGTCGCGAAGGGCGAGCTCACCTCTCCGACCGGGCGCGCCTAGTCAGAGCCGGCTCGCGTGACGGGACGTCACCCGGTCTTATCCCAGCCTTCCTCGCCGTAGGACCACGGCACCGCGGTGCCCCGCCTGAAGACGAGGTCGTTCGCCTCGTCCCCCGGCCAGACGCCGATCGTGTCGCTGTCCGGGTAGACGGTGACGGCCGGGGTCCGGGCATTCGAGAAGAGCAGCGTCCGAGCGGGCGAGTCGCTGCGGTTCATCACCTTGTGCCCTCCGGCCGGGCCGGCCGGGAAGCGGACGAGGTCACCGCGCTCAAGGGTGCGCTCGCCGTCGGGCATGCGCACGACGACGGTCCCGTCGACGACCAGGAGCCACTCCTCCTCGTACTCGTAGTGGTACGGGGAGGAGCCCTGCCCCGGTGCGAGGTCGTAGATGAACATGGCGAGCTCGCTCGAGCCCAGCGCACGGGCCACGTCGATCCGCCCCTCCGGGCTCTCGGCCCTGAAGACGTTGACCGGATCCATGCGAGCATTATCGAGGTCGCCGCCGAGGAGACACCGTCTGCCCGTGCCGGAACCCGCAGTCCGACTGTCCATGCCGCCGGCGGGGATACGCGCGGGCAACCTTCTCCTTCGCCTTCCCTCGCTCGCCGACGTCGACGCCCTCCTGCCCGCGTTCACCGATCCCGAGCTCAGGGAGACCGGGAACCTACCGGCGTTCGGCCGCGACGAGTTGACCGCCTCGCTTCGAGAGTTACCGTCGCTCGCCGAGGCCGGACGGCTGCTGCCGCTCGCTGCCGCCGATGGCCGAGACGGGCGCGGTCATCGGCGTCGGCATGCTGCACCACCTGGATGCCGAGCGGAAGATCCTCGAGATCGGCTACTTCGTGCTCCCTGCTGCGCGCGGACGCGGGGTCGCCACGAGGATCGCCCGCATGCTCGCCGAGCACGCCTTCTCACTGGGAGTCGAGCGCGTCGCCGCCTACGTGAACGTCGGCAACACAGCTTCCGAGCGCGTGCTCGAGCGCGCCGGCTTCACACGCGAAGGCGTCGTCCGGTCGATGCCGAAGCCCGACGGGCGGCGCATCGACAAGACGCTGTTCTCGCTGCTTCCCGGCGAATGACTCGATCGTCGTGCTATAGCCGAGCCATGGATCCGGTGCCGCTGTCGCGTGCCGAGCGCATCGTCTCGCGCGTCCGGGCGATCCCGGAGGGCTTCGTGCGCACCTACGGCGACATCGACCCGGGCGCGCCGCGATTCGTCGGGCTCGTCCTCTCGAGGACGCACGACTTGCCGTGGCAGCGCGTCGTCCGCGCGGACGGCAGCCTGCCGAAGGGCGCCGAGCAGCGCCGGCGACTGCTGCGCGAGGGAGTACCGATGCGCGGCGACCGCGTCGACCTGAGGGAGGCGCGGCTGCCGCCTGAGCTCAGCGAGCTTCTGTAGCGAGCTTGACGCCGAAGCCGACCATGGCAGCGCCGGCGACGCGCTCCAAGCCACGCTGGAGGCGAGGCCGCAGCATCGTGCGCGCACGATCGACCGTGAACGCCAGGGTGGAGAACCAGACGAGGTCGAGCACGACGATCGTCGTCGCCATCGCGAGGGCCAGCGGGAGCACGGGCGCGCCCGGATGGACGAACTGCGGGAACAGGGCGACGAAGAACGCGGCGAGCTTCGGGTTCGACATGCTCGCCACGAGGCCGGTGCGCCAGCCGGCGGGACGTGCCCGCGCCTGCTGTCGCGGGTTCGGGCTGCGCGCCAGCAGTGAACGAAGGCCGATCGCGACGAGCACGGCTGCGCCGCCCACGTGGAGGACGTCGTAGGCGATCGTCGAGGCGAGGATCAGCGACGAGACGCCGACGGCCGACAACGCGCCCCAGAAGAAGACACCAACGCTGTTTCCGACGATTGCCTGCGTCGCCGCGTGGCGGCCGTCGCGCGCCGCGACCCGCAAGACAGTTGCGGTGCCGGGGCCGGGCGTCATGGTCACCACCACCGCGACGGCGAGGAACTCCCAGGGCGAGCGCACAGGCGAAGATTGCCGGTGGCCGACCCAGATGTCGAGAACGGGGCGACCGGCTCCGTTCTTCAGGGTGATGTGCGTCCACCGAACGGAGGAGGAGCGAGATGCCCAGGTACCTACTGGCGGTCAATTTCGAGGGAGGCGTCGTCGACACGCCGATGGAGGAGTGGAAGCCGGAGGAGATCACCGCGCACCTCGACTACTACAGGGCGCTGCACCGGGAGCTGGTCGCGAGCGGCGAGCTGGTCGAGTCCGAGGTGCTGGCGCCGCCGGGCCTGGCGAAGATCGTCACCTCGGACGGCGCGGGCGCGCCCGTGGTCACCGACGGGCCGTTTCAGGAGTTCAAGGAGTGGCTCGCCGGCTACCAGATCGTCGACGTCGAGTCGGAGCAGCGGGCGATCGAGATCGCCGCGCGGATCTCGGCGGTGCCGGGGCCCGACGGCGTCGCGGTGCAGCAACCGATCCAGGTCCGCCAGGTGATGGACGAGGCGCCGTCCGACGTCGCCGAGATGGAGTCGTTCCTGCAACAGGTGGGCCCGGACCGCTGAACGTCTCGCCCGAGCTCGAGGGCCTGCTGCGCGAGCTGGCGCCGCAGGTCCTCGGTGTGCTGGCCCGCAGATCGGGTGACTTCGATGCCGCCGTGGACGCGGTCCAGGAGGCACTGCTCGCGGCCGCCGTGCACTGGCCTCGGGACGGCGTGCCCGAGAGCCCGCGCGGCTGGCTGGTCCGGACGGCGACCCGGAGGCTGATCGACGAGTGGCGAAGCGACCAGGCCCGTAGGCGCCGGGAGACCCTCGCGTCGCCGACGGATGCCGGGGGAAGCGAGGCCTCCGACCGCGACGATGCACTGACCGTGCTGTTCATGTCCTGCCATCCGGCCCTGACTCCCGCCTCGGCGATCGCGCTGACCCTGCGTGCCGTCGGCGGGCTCACCACGGCCGAGATCGCGAACGCGTTCCTCGTGGACGAGGCGACGATGGCTCAGCGCATCAGCAGGGCGAAGCAGCGAATCAAGGCCTCCGGGGTGCCGTTCCGGATGCCGACGCCCGACGAGCAGGCCGCTCGGCTGCGCATGGTGCTGCACGTCCTGTACCTGATCTTCAACGCGGGCTACGCGAGCAGCACGGGCGGCGAGCTCCACCGGGTCGAGCTGTCACAGGAAGCGATCCGACTGACGAGGATGGTGCAGCGACTGCTCCCCGACGAGGGCGAGGTCGCCTCGCTGTTGGCCCTGATGCTGCTGCTCGACGCCAGGCGCCCCGCCCGAACCACCGCCGACGGAGAGCTCGTCCCGCTGGGGGAACAGGACCGAACGCTGTGGGACCGGGAGCTGGTTGCCGAAGGGGCTGCCCTGCTCGAGCATGCGATGGGCAAGGTGCCCACCGGCGAGTACAGGCTCCAGGCAGCAATCGCCGCGCTGCACGACCGCGCGCCGCGGGCCGAGGACACCGACTGGCCGCAGATCCTTGCGCTGTACGGGCTCCTGGAGCAGCTCACCGGGAATCCGGTCGTGACCCTCAACCGTGCGGTCGCAGCCGCAATGGCCGAAGGGCCCGAGGTCGGGTTGGCCGTGCTCGACACCGTCCACGAGCGCCTGGAGGGCCACTACCGGCTCGACGCCGTTCGCGCGCACCTGCTGGAGATGGCGGGCGACACCGACGGCGCTCTCGCGCACTACCGCGCCGCCGCCGACGGCACAACGAGCCTTCCGGAACGGCGGTACCTCGTGAAGCGGGCCGCGCGCCTCCGGCACTTCATTCATTGAAGCTACTCTTTCTGCGATAGCTACCACAGAAAGGTGATGAGCTTCTTGAGCACGCTGTTGCTTGTTCCCCTGGACGACGTCGTTGTCTTCCCGAACATGAACGTCACGCTCCCCGTCGACGTCGGCGACGAGGAGCGCGTGCTGCTCGTGCCGCGGCACGAGGGTGAGTACTCGAAGGTCGGCACGGTCGCGGAGGTCTCCGAGCACGTGCGGCTGCCCGGCGCAGGGCAGGCCGTCACGCTCGTCGGCCTGCACCGCGGCATCGCGGGCGCGGCGCACACCGACGCGCAGGGACGGCTCCGGGTCGAGGTGCAGGAGCATCCGGACGAAGAGCCGCCGGGCGTCAAGACCCGCGACCTGGAGCGCGAGTACCGCGCGGTCGTCGAAGAGATCCTGGAGCTCCGCGGCGACGACGGGCGCATCGCCGCCTTCGTGCGCTCGATCCGCGAGGTCGGCGCGCTCGCCGACACCGCCGCGTACGCGCCCGAGACGACCTTCGAGCAGCGGATCGAGCTGCTCGAGGCCATCGACGTCGTCGAGCGGCTGGAGCTCGCCCTGCGCCTGCAGCGCGAGCGCCTGGCCGAGCTGCAGATCCGTCAGCGGATCCGCGACGACGTCGAGGAGGGCGCCCAGCGCCAGCAGCGCGAATACATCCTGCGCCGCCAGCTGGAGTCGATTCGCAAGGAGCTCGGCGAGGACGAGGCCTCGGTCGCGGAGGACTACCGCACGAAGATCGCCGAGGCCGACCTGCCCGACGAGGTTCGCGAGCAGGCAGAGCGCGAGGTCGGCCGGCTGGAGCGGATGGGCGAGCAGAGCGGCGAGGCGTCGATGATTCGCACGTACCTCGACTGGCTGCTCGCCGTGCCGTGGGGCAAGCGGTCCGAGGAGCGGCTTGACCCGGTACACGCGCGCGAGGTCCTGGACAGCGACCACGCAGGCCTCGAGGACGTCAAGGAGCGGATCGTCGAGTACCTGGCGGTCCGGAAGCTGCGGCAGGAGCGCGGCATCGCCGAGGACAAGCGCTCGGGCGCGATCCTGACGCTGATCGGGCCGCCCGGGACGGGCAAGACCTCTGTGGGCGAGTCGATTGCGCGGGCGCTGAACCGCGAGTTCGTCCGCATGTCGCTCGGCGGCGTGCGCGACGAGGCGGAGATCCGCGGCCACCGCCGCACCTACATCGGCGCCCTCCCGGGCCGGCTCGTGCGCGCGCTGCGGGACGCCGGGACGATGAACCCGGTGATCCTTCTGGACGAGGTCGACAAGGTCGGCGCCGACGGGCGGGGCGACCCCTCGGCCGCGCTGCTCGAGGTGCTCGACCCGGCGCAGAACCACTCGTTCCGCGACCACTACCTCGACGTCGAGCTCGATCTGTCCGAGGTCGTCTTCATCGCGACGGCCAACATCGCGGAGACGATCCCGGGCCCGCTGCTCGACCGCATGGAGGTGATCCGCTTCGACGGCTACACGGTCGACGAGAAGGTCGCAATCGCGCGCGGGTATCTGTGGCCGCGCCAGCGCGAGCGGGCGGGGCTGCACGAGGACGAGGTCTCGATCGATGACCTGACGCTCGAGCTGATCGTCAGCCAGTACACGCGCGAGGCAGGCGTCCGCCAGCTCGAGCGCGAGCTCGGCAAGCTGCTGCGCAAGACCGCCACCGGCGTTGCGTCAGGCACCGCGGAGCCGCCGCTCGCCCTCGGCGAGGCGGAGGTGCGCGATGCCCTCGGCCGGCAGCGCTTCTTCCAGGAGTCGGCGGAGCGGACCGCGGTGCCGGGAGTGGCGACCGGCCTCGCGGTCACCGGCACCGGCGGCGACGTGCTGTTCGTCGAGGCGACGACGATGCCCGGCAAGGACGGCCTCGTGCTGACCGGGCAGCTCGGCGACGTGATGAAGGAGTCGGCGCGGATCGCGCTCTCGTACGTGCGATCGCACTCGGAGGAGCTCGGGATCGACGAGCAGGCCTTCGAGGACGCGAGCTTCCACGTCCACGTTCCCGCGGGTGCGATCCCCAAGGACGGCCCGAGTGCCGGGATCACGATGACCACCGCGCTCGCCTCGCTGCTGACGGGCCGGCCGGTGAAGCACACTGTCGGCATGACCGGCGAGGTCACGCTGCAGGGACGCGTGCTGCCGATCGGCGGTCTCAAGCAGAAGGCGCTCGCCGCGCATGCGGCCGGGCTGACGGACGTGATCATCCCGGAGCGGAACCGGGCCGACCTCGACGACGTGCCCGAGGACGTGCGCAACGAGATGAGCTTCCACCCGGTGATGAGCCTCGACGAGGTGCTCGAGCTCTCGCTCGAGCCGCAGCCGGCGCATGCGCTGTCGTAGCTGTCCGCCGCTTCCCGAGGAGGTCCGCCGCGCGGCGGACCTCCTCGAGCGGCGCTGGACGGTCTCGATCCTCTACGTCTCGCACGAGGGGGGCGCCGTCCGCTTCAACGAGTTCCTGCAGGCGCTCGGCCGCATCCCGCCGGCGACGCTCGCGCAGCGGCTGGCCGACCTGGAGGAGGCCGGCGTGCTCGAGCGCGAGGTGGTCGACGCCCGTCCGCCGCGCGTCGAGTACCGCCTGACCGAGCGCGGCCGGCAGCTGCGCTCGCTTGTCAACGCGCTCACGCGCTTCGCCGAGACCGCTTAGCGACCGCTCGCGAGCGACCAGATCAGGATGTCGAGGATGCGTACCTGGCTGAGCGCGTACCCGCGGCCCGCGAGCTCCCGTTTGACCTCGCGAAGCGCCGCGCGGTTACGGTCGAGCTCGTCCTTGTAGGCGTGGACGAGCGCCATCGCATGCTCGCCGAACGAGCCGGGGGAGGGGATCGCGAGATGGGCCTGGACGAAGCTGTCGAGCATCGGGATCAGCGCCGGACGCTTCGGGTGCAGCGCCTTCGTCGTCTTCGAGACTCCGAGCCCGTGGATCCCGCCGAACGCCTCGAAGAGCCGCGTCAGCGGGCCCCACGGGATCGAGCGTGACACGGCCGCGAGCGAGGCGCCGGGGCGGATCTCGCGCAACGCGGCCTCGATTGCCGCGCGCCGCTCGAGAATCGCCGCGATCTCAGCCGCGGAGATGCGCGCACCGCCTCGATTTGCGCGCCTGAGGTCGCTCTCGTCGAACGACCGGGGCCGCGAGGAGTCCTGGGCCGCCTGGCCCGGATACGCCGCGAGGAACTCGAGCACCAGCTCGAGCGGGCGCTCGACGTCGACGCCCCCGCGCAGGACGACCGCCGGCATGGAACGACCCTAGCGACGACTAAGGTGGTCACTCGATGAGGGCGGTCGTCTACTCCGAGCCGGGCGGGCCGGAGGTGCTGCGCCTCGTCGAGCGCCGGGTTCCCGAGCCGGGACCGGGTGAGGTTCGCGTCGCCGTCGCGGTCTCCGGCGTGAACCCGACCGACTGGAAGGCCCGCAGCCGCGGCTTGCCCTTCCCGGAGGTGGTACCGAACCAGGACGGCGCCGGGACAATCGTCGCGGTCGGCGACGGAGTCGACACCGGCCGGGTCGGAGAGCGAGTCTGGCTGTGGGAGGCGGCCTGGGAGCGGGCCGACGGGACGGCCCAGGAGTACGTGGTCCTGCCCGAGCGCCAGGCCGTGCGGCTCGACGACGCCGTGTCGTTCGACGTCGGCGCAAGCCTCGGCATTCCGGCGCTGACCGCGCAGCGCTGCCTGACCGTCTCCGAGCTCGGGCCGCGAAGCCTCGCACCGGGCGCGCTCGACGGGCGGACCGTTCTCGTCGCGGGCGGCGCCGGCGCGGTCGGCCACGCGGCGATCCAGCTCGCCCGTTGGGCCGGCGGGCGGGTGATCGCCACCGTCAGCAGCGGCGAGAAGGCGGCGCTCGCGCGGGCCGCAGGCGCCGACGAGGTCGTCGACTACCGCGGCCGCGAGGCCGAGGACGAGATCCGCCGGCTCGCACCCGAGGGCGTCGACATCGTCGTCGAGGTGGCCGTGGCCGCGAATGCCGAGCTCGACTTCGCCATACTGGGCTTCAACGGGACGGTCGCGGCCTATGCGGGCGGCGGCGGGCTCGTCCTGTCCGCCACGGAGCTGATGTCCCGCAACATCCGCCACCAGTTCGTCCTCGTCTACACCCTTCCCCCCGCCGCGAAGGCTCAGGCCGTCAGCGACGTCAGCGCCGCAGCCGCCGCCGGCGCTCTCGCGGTCGGCGAAGACGCGGGCCTGCCGCTGCACCGCTTTCCGCTCGAGCGAACCGCCGACGCCCATGCAGCGGTCGAGGGCGGAGCCGTCGGGAAGGTGCTCGTCGACGTCGGCCGACCGGCGCGCGGTTAGCTCCGCCGCATCCCGTAGCGGACGAAGACGACGCCGCTGCCGAAGCGGCGCTCGTCCTGCAGCTCGAGCTCCAGGTGGACGTCGTCGGGCAGCGCCCGAGTGCCGCCGCCGACGACGACCGGGACCAGGAACAGATGGAGCTCGTCGACGAGCCCTGCCTTCAACGCGTGGCCTGCGAGCTCTGGACCCCCCACGCTGAGATCGCGCTCCGCCGCCGCCTTCAGCCCCCGGACCGCGTCCGGGTCGAACGCTCGCTCGAGCCTGGTGCGGGCGCCGGCCACCGCTTCGAGCGTGCGCGAGTAGACGATCTTGTCGGCGGCACGCCACAGCTCGGCGAATTCCCGCATGACCGGCGGCTCGTCGTCGAGCGGCAAGGTCTCCCACGCGACCATCAACTCGTACATCCGGCGGCCGTAGAGGTATGTGCCGACCGGCCGCTCGAGTCGATTCACGAATGCGTGCACCTCCTCCCCCGGCGCGGCCCAGTCGAAGTTGCCGGCCTCGTCCGCGACGTAGCCGTCGAGCGACGCGATCGCCGAGTAGATCAGCCTGGCCACGGCTGGCCGCAGACTACGCTGCGCGCCGGGGATGCCGTTCACGATCCGACGCCTGGGCCCGGGGGACGAGCACGTCCTGGAGCTCCTCGCGCGGGAGGCCCCGGAGTTCGACCTCGCCGGGCGCACGTCGCCGGAGCGCCCGCTCTCGGCGCACGACGCCGCCGACTACCTCGCCGACCCGTCCGTGCTGCACTGGGTCGCCGAGGAGGACGGCCGGGTGGTCGGAGAGCTGCTCTGCCACTTCCTGCGGCTGCCGTCGAAGGCCGGACGCGAGCTGCTGCTCTACTCGATCGGGGTCCGCGCGAGCGAGCGTCGGCGGGGCGTCGGCAGGAAGCTCGTACAGGAGATGCTGCGCTGGGCGGAGGAGGCAGGCGTGGCGGAGGTCTGGGTGCTTGCCGACAACCCCGGCGCCGAGGCCTTCCACGCAGCCTGCGGCTTTGCCCGCGGCGCCGAGAACGAGCAAGGCGTCTTGATGCTGAGGAGCGTCTGAGCCCCAAATCCTTGACAAGCGAGGTAGGGTTTAGTCAAGTGACTTAGACGCTTGACTCAAAGGAGGACGACCGCATGCCGTACAGCACCGCTCCGTCCCTCTACCGCTCGCCGCAGGAGGCGATGCAGGCGCCGCCCGAAGAGTTCCTCTACCTCGCCTGCCTGCGCGAAGGCACGGGTGTCGACGCCCCGGACTTCCTCGCCGTCGTCGACACCGAGGACGGCCGCATCGTCCACGAGTTGCCGATGCCGAGCCCCGGCGACGAGCTCCACCACTTCGGCTGGAACCGCTGCTCGTCCGGCTGCCACGGGCCCGACCGCTCGCACCTGATCATCCCCGGCTTCCGCTCGTCTCGCCTCCACGTGGTCAACGTGGCGGACGACCCGCGCCGGCCGCGGATCGAGAAGGTGATCGAGCCGGAGGAAGTCCTGGCCAAGACCGGCTACACCAGGCCCCACACCGTCCACTGCATGCCCGGCGACGAGGTCGTCATCTCGATGCTCGGCGACGCCGACGGCAAGGGAGCGGGCGGCTTCGCCGTCCTCGACGCGAAGACGTTCGAGGTCAAGGGCCGCTGGGAGAACGGCGGCGAGACTCCTCGGTTCAACTACGACTTCTGGTACCAGCCGCGGAAGAACGCGCTCGTCTCATCGGAGTTCGGCGAGCCGAACGCCTACGAGAAGGGCTTCGATCCCGAGGACGTGGCGGCCGGACGCTACGGCAGCAGGCTCCACTTCTGGAACCTCGCCGAACGCCGCGTCGAACAGACGGTCGATCTCGGCGAGAACGGCCTCGTCCCGCTCGAGGCGCGCTGGCTGCACGACCCCGACTCCGACGAGGGCTTCGTCGGCGCGGCTCTGTCGAGCACGATGTGGCACTTCCACCGCGACAACGGCAGCTTCACGGCCGACCAGGTGATCGCCGTCGAGGGCGTCGAGCTCGAGGGCTGGCCGTTCCCGGTCCCGGGCCTGATCACCGACCTGGTCGTCTCGATGGACGACGGCTCCCTCTACTTCGCCAACTGGCTGCACGGCGACATCCGCCGGTACGACATCTCCGACCCGGCGAAGCCGAGGCTCACCGCTCAGCTGTGGCTCGGCGGGGTGATCGGGAAGCCGACCGACGCGCGGCGAGAGCTGAGCGGCGGGCCGAACATGCTGCAGCTCTCGTATGACGGGCGCCGGCTCTACGTCACCAACTCGCTCTACTCGACCTGGGACAACCAGTTCTATCCCGAGATGCGCTCGTGGCTGCTGCGGGTCGATTGCGATCCGAACGGCGGCATGGAGATCGACCACGACTTCTTGGTCGACTTCCACGACCGACCCGAGGGTCCCGCCCGGGCCCACGAGGTGCGCCTGCAGGGCGGGGATTGCACGACGGAGATCTTCCAGTGATGCTGGGCCACATCATGGGGATGCCGGTCGAGGAGACCGTGCTGCAATTCGCACCCGCCGGGGCGGTAACGGTGACCGCGTTCGCGATCGCCGGCCGGCGGCTGCTGAGCCGGTTGAGGAGGCGCTGATGGAAGCGGTGACGTCGCGGGAGGTGAGCGGTGACGCGGCGGCGGTCGTCGCCACCGCGCTCGACTACTTCGAGGGCTGGTTCGACGGCGACGAGGCGCGGATGGAGCGGGCGCTACACCCGAACCTCGTCAAGCGCCGCGCAGGGGAGGAGCTCGGGATCACGACGAAGGAACGCATGCTCGAGCTCACGAGGCGCGGCGAAGGGAAGCAGGACGGCGCCGACCGGACGCTGGACGTCGAGGTGCACGACGTCTACGGCGACATCGCGACCGCCAAGGTCCGCTCGGCCGTCTACCACGAGTACCTCCACCTCGTGCGCACGCGCGAGGGCTGGAAGATCGCGAACGCGCTCTGGCAGTTGACGTGACGGAGGCCGTGCCCACCACGCCGCGGGCGGCCGCCGAGGAAGCGCTGCTCGACGCGGCGGAGCGCCTGCTCGTCGACGTCGGCTACGGAGGCATCACGACGCGCCGGCTGGCGGAGGAGGCCGGCGTCAACCACGGCCTCGTCCACTACTACTTCGGCTCGAACGAGAACCTGATGGTGCGGGCGCTCGAGCGCTTCACCGAACGGCTGATCGCCCGCCAGCGGGAGCTCTATGCGGCCGACCTGCCATTCGTGGAGAAGTGGCGGACGGCGATGCGCTACCTGGTGAGCGAGGACGTCACGTACGAGAAGGTCTGGCTGGAGCTGCAGGCGCTCGCCTGGAACGACGAGGGCCTGCGCCAGCGGCTTGTCCGGGTGAACGCCGAGTGGCGCGCGGTGCTCACAGAGGCGTTCGCCGAGCCGCACCGAGAGCTGGGGATCGACATGCCGCTCGAGGCGCTCGTCTCGCTGGTGATGACGTTCAACATCGGGATCATCGTCGAGCGCCTGGGCGGCGTCGACACGGGCCACGCCGACCTTCTGGAATGGATCGACCGGTGGCTGTCGAGCTGAAAGCACCGGCAGCCGAGCAGACCCGGGCGCGCTACCCGGATCACGAGGGCTACGTCGAGCGCGACGGTGTCCGGGTCTTCTACGAGGTCTACGGGACGGGCGAGCCGACGATTCTCCTGCTCCCGACGTGGTCGCTCATTCACTCGCGCCACTGGAAGATGCAGATTCCGTATCTCGCGCGGCACTGCAGGGTCGTCACGTTCGACGGGCGCGGGAACGGCCGCTCCGACCGGCCGCAGGACCCGGCTGCCTACTACGAGCGGGAGTTCGCAGCCGACGCTCTGGCGGTGATGGACGCGACCGAGACGGAGCGCGCCGGGATCGTCGGTTTCTCGCTCGGCGGCCAGCGCGGACTGCTCCTGGCCGCCGAGCATCCGGAGCGCATCGACGGGGCCGTGTTCATCGGCCCGTCGTTCCCGGGCGGCGGCGAGCCTCTGCCGGAGCGCACCGTCTACGACTTCGACACCGAGTACGACACAGTCGAGGGTTGGGCGAAGCACAACCGCTTCCACTGGCTGCGCGACTACCGCGACTGGGTCGAGTTCTTCATCTCGAAGATGTTCACCGAGCCGCACTCGACGAAGCCGATCGAGGACGCGGTCGGCTGGGGCCTCGAGACGGACGCCGAGACGATGACCGCGACGATGGAGGCGCCCGACCTGACGACCGAAGAGGCGCAGGCGCTCTGTCGTCGCGTTCGCTGCCCCATGCTCGTGATCCACGGCGAGCACGACGCGATCACATCCGTATCGCGGGGGGCCGCGTTGGCCGAGCAGACCGGCGGCGAGCTGGTGGTGCTCGACGGGTCCGGGCACGCGCCGCACATCCGCGATCCGGTCAAGGTCAACCTCCTGCTCCGCGACTTCGTTGCCCCGCCCAGGCCGGCGGCGCGCTGGACCCGCGGCAAGTCACGGCGCAAGCGGGCGCTCTACATCTCCTCCCCCATCGGCCTCGGCCATGCCCAGCGTGACGCGGCGATCGCCGACGAGCTGCGCAACCTCCACCCCGACCTCGAGATCGAATGGCTCGCCCAGCATCCGGTCACGGCGGTGCTCGAGGCGCGCGGCGAGCGCATCCATCCCGCGAGCGCGTACCTGGCGAACGAGTCGGGCCACATCGAGAGCGAGTCGGCCGAGCACGACCTGCACTGCTTCCAGGCGATCCGCCGCATGGACGAGATCCTGCTCTCGAACTTCATGGTCTTCCACGACCTCGTCCGCGACGAGCAGTACGACCTCTGGATCGGGGACGAGGCCTGGGAGCTCGACTACTACCTCCACGAGAACCCGGAGCAGAAGCAGGCCGCCTACGTGTGGCTGACGGATTTCGTCGGCTGGCTGCCGATGCAGGACGGCGGCGACCACGAGGCGTTCCTGACGGCCGACTACAACGCCGAGATGATCGAGCACATCGCCCGTTTCCCGCGCGTGCGCGACAGGGCCGTTTTCGTCGGCAACGACGGCGACATCGTCCAAGACTCCTTCGGACCGGAGCTGCCGCTGATCCGCGACTGGACGCGCGAGCACTTCTCCTTCGCCGGCTACGTGACGGGCTTCGATCCTTCCGACTTCGCCGACAGCGCGGCGCTCCGCCACGAGCTCGGCTACGGCGAGGAGGAGCAGGTCTGCATCGTCACCGTCGGCGGCTCGGGCGTCGGGGGTCACCTGCTGCGACAGGTGATCGAGGCGTTTCCGGAGGCGAAGGCGCGCGTCCCCGCGCTGCGGATGATCGTCGTCGCTGGGCCTCGAATCGACCCGGAGACGCTGCCGCAGCGCGAAGGGCTCGAGGTGCGCGCGTACGTCCACGACCTCTACCGGCACCTCGCCGCCTGCGACCTCGCCGTCGTCCAGGGCGGGCTGACGACGTGCATGGAGCTGACCGCCAACCAGCGGCCGTTCTTGTACTTCCCGCTGCGGCACCACTTCGAGCAGAACTTCCACGTGCGCCACCGGCTCGGCCGCTACGGCGCGGGGCGCGCGATGGACTTCGAGGTCTCAACGCCCGAGACGATCGCCGAGGCGATCGCGGAGGAGATCGGCCGCGACGTCGACTACCGGCCGGTCGAGCGCGACGGCGCCGCGCGGGCGGCCGCGCTCATCGCCGAGCTGCTGTGATGGTGGACGGCGCGAGCCGGCGCTCGATCGCCCGGCGGGCTCGCTCGAGC
>JBKPFI010000203.1:0-8127 GCA_046728775.1 Actinomycetota bacterium
CACCTACGGGCCCGACCCCTCCACGCATACGCACTGCACGCTCGGCGGGATGATCGGCAACAACTCCTGCGGCGTCCGCTCGGTGATGACGCAGTTCTCGGGGCCGGGACCGCGCACCTCCGACAACGTCGCCGAGCTCGACGTGCTGCTCTACGACGGGCGGCGGCTGCGCGTGCGCGAGGGCACCTCCGGCGACCCGGAGATCGACCGGCGCCTGACGGAGCTGCGCGACCGGCATGCCGACCAGATCCGTGCCCGCTACCCCGACATTCCGCGGCGCGTCTCCGGCTACAACCTCGACGACCTGCTTCCCGAGAAGGGCTTCGACGTGGCGGCGGCGCTGACGGGAACGGAGAGCACCTGCGTGACCGTGCTCGAGGCCACGGTCCACCTCGTGCACAGCCCTCCGCACCGCACGCTCGTGGTGCTCGGCTACGCGAACGAGTACGAGGCGGCCGACGACGTGCCTCGCGTCCTCGAGCACGAGCCGACGGGCCTCGAGGGCGTCGACGACGTGCTGATCAGGGACATGACGATGGTCGGCCTGCACGCGGAGAACCTCTCGCAGCTCCCCGATGGCCACGGCTTCCTGCTCGTCGAGCTCGGGGGGGAGACGAAGGAGGAGGCCGACGACAAGGGCCGCAAGCTGATCGCCGCCCTGCAGAAAGGCGCGGGCGGCCCGAAGGACGTAAAGCTCTATGACGACCCCGAGCAGGAGGAGCACGTCTGGAAGGTCCGCGAGGCCGGCCTCGGCGCGACCGCGTTCATCCCGGGGAAGCCCGACACCTACGAGGGCTGGGAGGACTCGGCCGTCCCGCCCGAGCGGCTGGGCGAGTACCTGCGCGAGCTGCGCAAGCTCGCAAGCGGGTACGGCTACGAGAGCGCGCTCTACGGCCACTATGGCCAGGGCTGCGTGCACGCGCGCTGGAACTTCGACCTGACCAGCGAGCCCGGGATCCGGAAGTGGCGCTCGTTCCTGGACGAGGCCGCCGACCTCGTCGTCTCGCTGGGCGGCTCGATCTCCGGGGAGCACGGCGACGGCCAGTCGAAGGCCGAGCTGCTGCCGAAGATGTTCGGCGACGAGCTGATCGGCGCCTTCCGGGAGTTCAAGTCGATCTGGGACCCGGAGTGGAAGATGAACCCGGGCAAGGTCGTCGACCCGGATCCGATCACCTCCAACCTGCGGCTCGGCACCAGTTACGACCCGCCGCAGCCGAAGACGCACTTCTCGTACCCGAAGGACGGCGGCAGCTTCGCTCACGCCACCACGCGCTGTGTCGGGATCGGGAACTGCCGCCGGACCGACGGCGGCGTCATGTGCCCGAGCTACATGGTCACCCGCGACGAGAAGCACACGACGCGCGGGCGCGCGCGGATCCTCTGGGAGATGCTGAACGGCGGCGAGCTCGAGCTCTGGCGCTCGAAGGAGGTCGAGGAGGCGCTCGACCTGTGCCTCTCCTGCAAGGGCTGCACGAACGACTGCCCGGTCAGCGTCGATATGCCCACGCTGAAGGCGGAGTTCCTGTCGCGCCACTACCGCGGCCGCCTGCGGCCTCGCGCGGCGTACGCCTTCGGGCTGATCGACCAGGCGGCGCGTGTCGCGTCGAAGCTGCCGGAGGTGGCGAACCTGCTGGCGCGGGCACCAGGGTTCAAGCTGGTCGCCGGGGTCCATCGGGAGCGCGAGATCCCGAGCTTGGCGCCGCTCACGCTGAAGGACTGGTTCGCCGCGCGGCCTTCGCGCAACGGGGGCGGGCGGCGCGTGATCGTCTGGGCGGACACGTTCACCAACCACTTCGAGCCCGAGATCGGCATCGCGGTGGTCGAGTCGCTCGAGGAAGCCGGCTTCGAAGTCACGATCCCGAGCGGCCACCTCTGCTGCGGCCGCCCGCTCTACGACTACGGGATGCTCGACCTTGCGGAGGCGTACCTGCGCAAGGTGCTCGACCGCCTCCGCGGCGAGATCCGTGCGGGCGTGCCAGTGGTCGGGATCGAGCCGAGCTGCGTCGCGGTGTTCAAGGACGAGCTCGTCAACCTCTGGCCGAACGACGAGGACGCCCAGCGCCTCTCGAGGCAGAGCTTCCACTTCTCGGAGTTCCTGGCCCGCGAGGCCGACGGCTTCCAGCCGCCGCAGCTCCATGGCAAGGCGATCTTGCACGGCCACTGCCATCACAAGGCGACCGGCGGGACTGCGCCGGAGAAGGAGCTGCTCGAGGGGATGGGGCTCGAGGTCGAGGAGCTCGACGCCGGCTGTTGCGGGATGGCCGGCGGCTGGGGCTACGAGCGCGGCCACTACGACGTCTCGGTCGCCTGCGGCGAGCGCGTGCTGCTGCCGAAGGTCCGCGAGGCGCCGCCCGAGACGCTGATCGTCGCGGACGGCTTCTCCTGCCGCAGCCAGATCGAGCAGCTGCAGCGGGGGCGCCGCGCGCTGCACGTCGCGCAGGTGCTCTCGCTCGCGCGCGAGCATGGACCGGCCGGGCCCGCCGAGCGCTATCCGGAACGTGCGGTTTCCGGCGCTCCGCGCCCGGGGGTCGGGCGCAGCGCGGCCCGCGCCGCGGTCGCCGTGGGCGCGGCGGTCGCGGGAGTCGGGGCCGCGTACGCCGGGCTGCGGTCGTAGCCCGAGCCAGCGGGCGTATCGTCAGGAGCGTGAGCAAAGAGCTGAGCCCGACCCTGCGCGCGGTGAGCGACGCGGTGCTGTCGGTCGCCGCCAAGCGCTCGGTCGAGGAGGTGCTGCAGCGGCTCGTCGAGAGCGCGCGGGAGCTCGCCGGTGCCCGTTACGCGGCGCTCGGGACCCCGGACGGCGACGGCGGCTTCAGCCGCTTCCTCACCGCCGGCATGAGCGACGAGCTGGTCGCTGCGCTCGGCCCGCTGCCGCGCACGCACGGGATGCTCGGCGCGATGCTCGAGGCGACGGAGTCGTTCCGAGCGCCCGACATCCACGACGACCCGCGGTTCCGCGGCTGGTGGCCGAAGGGCCACCCGAACATGCGCTCGTTCCTCGGCGTCCCGATCAGCGCGCCGGAGGGCGTGATCGGCGCCTTCTACCTCACCGACAAGATCGGCGCCGAGGAGTTCAGCGACGCCGACCGAGAGCTGATCGAGCTGCTGGCGGCCCACGCCGCGATCGCGATCACGAACGCCCGCCTCTACGAGCGGAGCCGCGAGCTGTCGGTTCTTTCCGAGCGCAACCGGCTGGCGCTGGAGCTGCACGACGCGGTGTCGCAGAAGCTGTTCAGCCTGGTCCTCACCGCGGAGGCGGCGGCCACCGTGGCCGGCACGGACACCGACGCGGCGAGGCGACAGCTCGCGCGGGTCCAGGAGCTCGCGCAGGAGGCGCTGGACGAGCTGCGTTCCCTGATCTTCGAGCTGCGCCCGCCGGAGGTCGAGCGCGACGGGCTCTGCGGCGCGCTGCGCAAGCACGTCGAGCTGGTCGCCCAGCGACGGCCCGGGATCACGCTCGACCTGGAGGACGAGCTGCCGGCCGATCCGCAACGCGACGCGGAGGTGCTGCGGATCGCGCAGGAGGCGCTGAACAACGCGATCAGGCACGCCGACGCGGAGCACGTTCACGTGCGGCTCGGTTCGGGGGACGGACGCCTCGTACTTGAGGTCGAGGACGACGGCGCCGGCTTCGACCCGAGCGCGTCCGAGCTGCGCTCGCGGCGCCTGGGCCTGACCTCGATGGAGGAGCGGGCGCGCCGCCTCCGCGGCCGGCTCGCGATCGATTCTGCGGTCGGCGGGGGCACGACCGTCCGGCTGGAGGTGCCGGCTGGCTGACGCGATCCGAGTGCTGGTCGCCGACGACCACGCGGTCGTCCGCGAGGGGCTGCGCACCTTCCTCGAGCTGCAGGAGGGCATTGAGGTGGCGGGCGAGGCCACGGACGGGCGCGAGGCGGTCGATGAGGCAGAGCGGCTACAGCCCGACGTCGTGCTGATGGACCTGGTCATGCCGCGGCTCGACGGCGTCGAGGCGATGCGGGAGCTGCGGCGGCGCGTGCCCGGCGCGCGAGTGGTGATGCTGACGAGCTTCCTCGAGGACGAACGCCTGCTCCCCGCACTGCGGGCCGGCGCGGCGGGATACCTGTTGAAGAACGTCGAGCCGCGGGAGCTGGCCCGCTCGATCAGGCTCGCTGCAGGCGGGGAGACGCTGATCGACCCGGCCGTCGCGGCACGCCTCGTCGACGCGCTCGGCAGCGACCGGCGTGGGGAGCAGGCAGAGCTGACGCCGCGCGAGCAGGAGGTGCTCGACCTGATCGGCCGGGGCTACGCGAACAAGCGCATCGCCCTCGAGCTCGGGATCGCAGAGAAGACCGTCAAGACGCACGTCAGCCACGTGCTCGCCAAGCTCGGCGTCTCCGACCGGACGCAGGCGGCGCTGTACGCAGCGCGCCAAGAGTCCTAGGACCAATTGCCGATGGCGGCTCGGGCCGCTGCCTTCGTACGGTGGCGCCATGCCTACCGCGATCGTCACCGGCGCTTCCCGAGGGCTCGGCCGCGCGCTCTCACAGGCCCTCGTTGCGCACGGCTGGCGCCTCGTCGTCGACGCTCGTGACGCCCGCGGGCTGGCGGCGACCTGGGCTCACGAGCCGCGCGTCACGGCTCTCGCGGGCGACGTGGCCGACCCGGCCCACCGCCGCGACCTCGTCGCCGCGGCGCAAGCACCGATCGACGCGCTCGTCAACAACGCGAGCGTCCTCGGCCCGAGCCCCCAGCCGGCGCTGCGGGACTACCCGCTCGACGAGCTGCGTCGCGTGTACGAGGTCAACGTCGTCGCGCCGCTCGCGCTCGTCCAGCTCGCGCTGCCGCGGCTGGCGCCGGGTGCGCGGGTCCTGAACGTCACCTCGGACGCAGCCGTCGAGGCGTACGAGGGCTGGGGCGGCTACGGCTCGTCGAAGGCAGCGCTCGACCAGCTGACCGCGATCCTCGCCGCCGAGCACCCGGAGCTGCGCGTGTACGCGGTCGACCCGGGCGACATGCGCACCCGGCTGCAGCAGGAGGCCTTTCCGAGCGAGGACATCTCCGACCGGCCGCTGCCCGAGGCGAGCGTCCCCGGCCTGCTCGCGCTGCTCGAAGGCGAGGTGCCGAGCGGCCGCTACCGGGCAGCCGAGCTCGCTGGAGCGCCGGCATGACCACTCCCGCGTTCGAGCTCCCACCCCGGCTCGAGGCGGGCGAGCCACCCGAGGCGCGTGGCCTGCGGCGCGACGGGGTGAGGCTGCTCGTGGCGAGCCGGAGCACCGGCCTGCTCATCCACTCCCGCTTCGACGAGCTGCCGTCGTTCCTCGCGCCCGGCGACCTGCTCGTCGTCAACACGTCGGCCACGCTCCCGGCAGCGCTTCCGGCGCGGCGAAGCGACGGCCAGGCGCTCGAGCTCCGCCTCTCGACGCCCTCGCCGGACGACTCGCCGCACCGCTGGGTCATCGAGCTACGCCTCGGCGAGACCTCGTTCGCCGGCGCCGAGGCCGGCGAGGAGCTGGAGCTTCCCGCGGGAGGTCGCGCGCGCCTCCTCGCCCGCTACGCCGGCAGCGGCCGCCTCTGGCTCGCGCGGCTCGACCTGCCCGGCCCGCTCGAGCGCTACCTCGAGCGCCACGGCCAGCCGATCCGCTACCGCTACGTCGACCGCTCCTGGCCGCTCGACGCCTACCAGACGGCGTTCGCGCTGGATCCGGGGAGCGCCGAGATGCCGAGCGCCGGGCGGCCGCTCACGCCGGAGCTCGTCACGAGGCTCGCGGCCACCGGGATCCTGGTGGCGCCGATTACGCTCCACACGGGAGTCTCGTCACCCGAACGCCACGAGCCGCCGTACCCGGAGCGCTACCGGGTCCCAGAGGAGACCGCACGGCTCGTGGACGCGGTCCACGGCTGGAGCGGCCGCGTGGTCGCGGTCGGCACAACGGTCGTGCGGGCGCTGGAGACCGTCGCCGACCCCGACGGCTCGGTCGCAGCCGGAGCAGGCTGGACGAACCTCGTCGTCACACCCGACCGGGGGCTCAGGACCGTGGATGCCCTGCTCACCGGCTGGCATGAGCCGGAGGCGTCGCACCTCCAGCTGCTGCG
Organism: Actinomycetota bacterium; assembly: GCA_046728775.1. Classification (GTDB taxonomy): domain Bacteria; phylum Actinomycetota; class Thermoleophilia; order Gaiellales; family Gaiellaceae; genus AC-32. The sequence goes on from JBKPFI010000203.1 coordinate 6,052, forward strand.
GGCGGCGGCCGGCGACGAGCTGCTCGGGCACAGCTACCGCGCTGCGCTCCGGCACGGCTACCTCTGGCACGAGTTCGGGGACAGCCACCTGATCCTGCCGTAGATCGCACTCCGAACCGTTTAAGCTCCGCCGATCGGGCAACGTGACGACGGCATGACGCTCGGCAAGGCGATCGCCTCCTGGCCGCTGCTGCGCCAGCTTCGCGAGGGTGATCGGCTCGCCCTCGGCCGAGCGGCCCAGTCGAAGCGCTCGCGTACGCTGCGGCCGCGAATCGAGGAAGCCGATCACGTGGTCCAGTCGATCTGCCCGTACTGCGCCGTCGGCTGCGGCCAGCTCGTCTACGTCAAGGACGGCGAGGTGTCCCACATCGAGGGCGACCCGGCGAGCCCGATCTCACGCGGGCGCCTCTGTCCGAAGGGCCAGGCCTCGCGCTCGTACGTCCAGAGCCCGCTGCGCGAGTACAAGGTCAAGTACCGGCGCCCCTACGGAACGCGCTGGGAGGAGCTCTCGCTCGACCAGGCGATGGAGATGATCGCCGACCGGATCATCGAGACCCGCGCCGCGACCTGGGAGGACCAGACGCCGGACGGCGCCCCCGCGAACCGCACATTGGCGATCGGGAACCTCGGCGGCGCCACGCTCGACAACGAAGAGAACTACCTGATCAAGAAGCTCTGCGTGGGACTCGGCATCGTCCAGGTCGAGAACCAGGCGCGCATATGACACAGCTCCACGGTGCCCGGTCTGGGCACCTCGTTCGGACGAGGCGGGGCGACGGACTTCCAGCAGGATCTCCAGAACTCCGACTGCATCGTGATCATGGGCTCGAACATGGCCGAGAACCATCCGGTCGGGTTCCAGTGGGTGATGGAGGCCAGGGAGCGAGGCGCGCGCGTCTTCCACGTCGACCCGCGCTTCACCCGCACGAGCGCGATGGCGACGAAGTGGGTCGGGATCCGCGCCGGCTCCGACATCGCCTTCCTGGGCGGGATCGTCAACTACATCCTCGAGAACGACCTCTACTTCGAGGAGTACGTCAAGCACTACACCAACGCGCCGGTGATCATCACCGACGAGTTCGTCGACACCGAGGAGCTCGACGGCTTCTTCTCGGGCTGGGACTCGGCGAAGGGGCAGTACGACACGACGACGTGGCAGTACGCGGGCATGGAGGTTCACGGTTCCGCCGGCCAGCGCGAGACGAAGACACGCGGCGAGCAGTCGGGCCACGGCGGGCACGGCGGCGGCCTCGAGCACGGCGAACCGCGGGAGGAGGACGAGACGCTTCAGCATCCGCGCTGCGTCTTCCAGCTGCTGAAGAGGCACTACCGCCGCTACACACCTGAGCTCGTCGCCGACGCCTGCGGCTGCAGCGTCGAGGACTTCCTCGAGGTGGCGCGGACGCTGACGGAGTGCTCTGGCCACGACAGGACGTCGGCCTTCTGCTACGCGGTCGGCTGGACGCAGCACACCGTCGGCGTCCAGTACATCCGGACGGCCGCGATCATCCAGCAGCTGCTCGGGAACATCGGCCGGCCGGGCGGCGGGATCATCGCGCTTCGCGGCCACGCGTCGATCCAGGGGTCGACCGACATCCCGACGCTCTTCAACACCCTGCCCGGGTACCTGCCGATGCCGCACGCCGAGTTCTACGGCGGGCTCGACGAGTTCATCGAGGCCAACGTGTCGCCGACCGGCTGGTGGGGCCACTTCGACGCCTTCTGGATCAGCCTGATGAAAGCCTACTTCGGCGAGAACGCCAAGCCCGCGAACGAGTGGCTCTTCCGCAAGCTGCCGCGCATCGACGACGACAACTCCGTCTACCGGACGACGCTCGACATGCTCGACGGCAAGGTCAAGGGCTACCTGATCGCCGGCGAGAATCCCGCCGTCGGCAACGCGAACTCGCGCGCGCACCGCCTCGCCCTGGCGAAGCTCGACTGGCTCGTCGTCCGCGACGTGGTCGAGATCGAGTCAGCGGCCTTCTGGTACGACAGCCCGGAGATCGAGTCAGGCGAGCTGAAGACGGAGGAGATCCCGACGGAGATCTTCTTCCTCCCCGCCGCCGCGCACAC
>JBKPFI010000097.1:0-5635 GCA_046728775.1 Actinomycetota bacterium
CTCGTGCTCGGGGTGCTCTTCGGCTGGAGATGGGGGCCGCTGACCGGGTTCGCGATGATCGCGACGATGGCAGTGCCGGTCGTGATCCTCGTCTACATGCTCGTCGCGCTGGGCTGCATCAGGTACTACCTCGGCCCGGGGCGCAGCCAGTTCAACGTGCTCCTCTACCTGATCCTGCCCGTCGGCGGGATCGTGCTCTTCTTCTTCCCGCTCTACCACCAGTTCTACAAGGTGCCACCGACCTATCCGGTGAAGTACGCGAACTGGGTCGCGATCGCCTGGACCGTGCTCGGCGTGATGATGACGGTCTGGCTGGTGACCAAGCGGCCGGAGCGGCTCGAGGACATGGAGCGCGTCTACGTCGAGGACGAGACCGTGGCGCCGGCGGCGGAAGCGAGGCCGGAGCCGGAGCCCGCGTGATGGCTGTCGCGGCGGCACACAGGCTCTCGCGCGAACAGGTGATCTGGTCGTTCGGCCCCGACCTCGAGCCCGTGCTCGAGATCGAGCCGGGCGAGACGGTCACCTTCGAGACGAACGATTGCTTCACCGGCCAGATCCGCAGCGAGGACGACCTCGTCACCGAGATCGACCTCGAGCGGATCAACAGCGCCACGGGGCCGGTGGCGGTGCGCGGTGCGGAGCCGGGAGACTCGCTCGTCGCGGAAATCCTCGACGTGCGGCCGATCGAGTGGGGCGTCGCGACGCTCATCCCGGGCTTCGGCCAGCTGATCGAGCACGTGCGGGCGCCCCTGACAAGGAAGTTCGACGTGCGCGATGGGGTGATCCGGATGAACGAAAGGGTCTCGTTCCCTGCACGGCCGATGGTCGGGGTCGTCGGCGTTGCGACCGACGGCGACACCCTCTCGAACGGCCTCGCCGGCCGGCACGGCGGCAACCTCGACGATCACCTGCATGGCAAGGGCGCGCGGATCTACTTTCCCGTCCGGGGACCGGGCGGGATGTTCGCCGTCGGGGACATGCATGCCTCAATGGGCGACGGCGAGATCTGCTTCACCGGGGTCGAGATCGCGGGCGAGGTCGACATCCGGTTCGACCTCCTCAAGGGCAAGCAGGCGACGTGGCCCGTGACGGAGCTCGCCGACCGCTGGCTGCCGCACGCCACGGCGGACGACTACGAGGAGGCGCTCGAGCTCGTCGCGGAGGAGGCTGCGCGCCTGCTTGTGGACGAGCACGGCTTCTCGATGGAGGACGCGTTCATCTTCCTCTCGGTTGCGTGCGACGCTGGAGTTGCGCAGGCGTGCAAGCCTGCGCCGCAGTTCGGCTCGATCGCGCGGTTCTCGATCCCGAAGATCGCCGCCTGCCCCGGGCCCTTCGGCGCGGGCTGAGCGGTTCGAGCCCAGCCGCGCTCTACGCTTAGCCGATGGTCACGTGCCCGAGCTGCGGTCAGGAGAACCCCGACAACGCCCGGTTCTGCCTCGCTTGCGGACGCGAGCTCGCCCTCCGCACGGCGTCCCCCCGCGCGGAGCGACGGGTCGTGAGCGTGATCTTCGTCGACCTCGTCGGCTTCACCGAGCGCTCCGAGACGCTCGATCCCGAGGAGGTCCGGGCGATCCTCCAGCCATACCACGACTGCGTCCGCCGCGAGATCGAGTCGTTCGGCGGACTCGTGGAGAAGTTCGTCGGCGACGCGGTCGTCGGCCTGTTCGGCGCGCCCACGGCCTTCGGCGACGACGCCGAGCGGGCCGTGCGATCGGCACTCGCCGTGCGCGAGAGCGTGCGCGAGCTGAACTCGGACGACCCGCGGCTCGACCTGCAGCTGCGGATTGCGGTGAACACCGGGGAGGCGCTCGTCACGCTCGACGCCCGGCCCGAGCGGGGCGAGGCGATGGTCGCAGGCGATGTCGTCAACACCGCCTCGAGGCTCCAGAACGCGGCGCCGACGAACGGGATCCTCGTCGGCGCGGAGACCCACCGCTTGACTCGCGACGCGATCGTCTACGAACGCGTCGAGCCCGTGATTGCCAAGGGGAAGTCGGAGCCCGTCGAGGCGTGGCTCGCGGTCGAGGCCTCGACCCCGATCGGCGAGCGGCCCGGGATGCGGGTGCCGTTCGTCGGCCGCACCCGCGAGCTCGACCAGCTGCGCGGGATCTGGGACCGGACCGCGGCTGAGCGCAAGCCGCATCTGGTGACGGTCATGGGCCAGCCCGGCGTCGGCAAGACACGCCTCGCCACCGAGTTCTCGGCCGTGGTCAAGGAGCTCGGCGGCCGCACGATCCGCGGCCGGTCGTTGCCGTACCGCGAGAGCAGCGCGTACTTCGCGTTCGCGCTGCAGGTGAAGCAGCTGTGCGGGATCTTCGAGAGCGACTCGCCCGAGGTGGGCCTGCGAAAGCTACGGGAGCGGGTCGGGACGCTGGTCGCGCCCGAGGAGGCGGACACGATCTCCGACCATCTCGCCATCCTGCTCGGGCTCGACCCGGGCGGGCCGGTCGCCGACCGCGAGACGCTGTTCTTCTCGGTGCGCGTCTTCATCGAGGCGGTCGCGCAGGACCAGCCCACGCTCCTGATCTTCGAGGACGTGCATTGGGCGGATGCGAGCCTGCTTGACCTGATCGAGTTGCTCGCCGCACGGCTCCGCGACCTGCCGATCCTGCTGTTGGCCCTCGCCCGCCCCGACCTGCTCGACACGCGGCCGGCGTGGGGCGGGGGACTGCCCGCGTACTCGGCGCTGCCGCTCGAGCCGCTGTCAGACGAGGAGGCGCGAGAGCTTGCGTCCCATCTCCTGCCCGAGCGCGAGTCGAGCGAGGCCGTCGCGGCCGGCGGCGAGGGGAACCCGCTCTTCATCGAGCAGCTCGCGGCGACCGTCGTCGAGACCTCGCCGAGCAGCACCGTCGCCTTGCCGAGCTCGATCCGCGGGATCCTGGCCGCGCGCCTCGACGCGCTGCCACGGAACGAGCGGTCGCTGCTGCTCGATGCGGCGGTCGTCGGACGGGTCTTCTGGCGCGGCGCGCTCGAGCGGATGGTCGAGAACGGCGAGCGGCTGTCGGAGCTGCTCGGCGCGCTGGAGCGAAGGGATCTGATCCGCCGGGACCGCGTCTCGGTCTTCGAGGGCGACCAGCAGTTCTCGTTCACGCACGTGCTCATCCGCGACGCCGCGTATGAGCTGCTCCCGCGCGCCCGGCGGCGGGAACGTCACGCGCACGTCGGGCGCTTCCTCGAGGAGGCGTCGTCCGAGGTCGGCGAGTCCACCTCGGCGCTGGCGCGGCACTGGCGCGACGCAGGTGAGCCGGCGCGGGCGATCGACTACTTCCTCTCCGCCGGCGAGCAGGCCGAGCGCGGCTGGGCGAAAGAGCAGGCGGTCGCGCTCTACCGCGAGGCCTTGGAGCTCGTTCCCGACGGCGACGCCGAGCGCCGCCGTCGCATCCGGGGCAGGCTGGCCGTTGCGCGCCAGGCGCACTTCCACGTGCTGGATGCGAGGCTGCTCGGCCTCGGCGAGGACCCGGCCTAAGGCGCTCGCTTGCGACGCCGACCATGAGAGGCCGTGCCGGCCCTGCCGGTGCGGCCGTTTAGCCGGGGAAGTCAGCGGGCGTCACGTCGCCGGCGATCTCCTGGATCGTCTCGATCTGGTGTTGGCCGAGCACGCGCGAGTGGTCCCGCACGGTCTCCTCGTCGGGCGCCTCGTAGACGCAGTAGGTCCTCACCAGCCCGTCGTCGTCGACGGTTACGTGGCTGTGCTCCCAGGTGATCTGCGGGAACCGATCCTCGATCGTCACGCGCGAGCGGCGCCCGACCTGTGGCATCTCGTCGCCGTCCACTTCGAACTTCCGAACAACTAGGTAACGCGGCATCCAAGCTCTCCTTGTGCCCGGTCCTCGGGCCATCGCTCTTCCTCGTGCGCGGGCCCGACTCTACCTCAGCCTTTCACGCCGCCTGAACACTCGTACGATGGACCGCGTGGAGCGGTTCGATGCGATCGTCGTCGGCGCCGGTCCCGCGGGATCGACCGCCGCGTACCGGCTCGCTCGGGCGGGCACGCGCGTGCTGCTGCTCGACCGCGAACGGTTCCCGCGCGACAAGCCCTGCGGCGGTGGGCTGACCTACCGTGCGGTGCGGCAGCTGCCGGTGGGGGTCGAGCCGGTGGTCGAGGACACGGTGCACCGGTTCGAGCTCGGCTTCCGCTACGGGTCGCGCTTCGAGCGGCGGAGCGCCGAGCCGCTGGTCCTGATGACGCAGCGGCGCCGGCTCGACGCACACCTCGCGGAGCGGGCGGCCTCGGCCGGCGCGGACTTCCGCGACGGGGTGAAGGCGACGGCGCTGGAGCTGGACGAGGCTGGCGGGACAGTGCGGTTCGACGGCTCGGCGGCCGCCGCTCCAATCGTGATCGGCGCGGACGGCGTGAACGGCGTGACCGCTCGCGCCCTGGGGCTCGGGCGCGACCGCCGCCACGGCGTGGCGCTCGAAGGGAACGTCTCTTATGTACACGCGCGCGAGGACTATCGAGGACGTGCCGTCGTGGAGCTCGGCACCGTTCCGGGCGGGTACGCCTGGGTCTTTCCGAAGGGCGATCACGTCAACGTCGGCGTCGGCGGCTGGGAGTCCGAAGGCCCGCGCCTGCGGGAGCACCTCGAGCGGGCGTGTGCGGCGTACGGGCTGCCGCCGGAGCGGCTCGAATCGCTGCGCGGGTACCGGCTGCCGATGCGCTCCGCAGGTGACGGCGCCCGCCGCGGGCGCGCGCTGCTGGTCGGCGATGCGGCGGGCCTCGTCGATCCTCTGTCGGGCGACGGCATCTACGAGGCGCTCGTGAGCTCCCGGCTCGCCGCCGAAAGTGCGCTCGACCTGCTGAGCGGCGGCACCCTCGACGGCTACGAGCCGAAGCTCGAAGCGGCACTCAGCCGCACCCTGGCGGCGTCGTGGAAGGCCAAGCTCGCGCTCGAGCGCGCGCCGCGCGTCGTCTTCGGTGTGGCGCGGCTGCCCCTCGTCTGGGGGTTCACGGCGGCCTTCCTCCGCGGCGACCTCGCTCACCCGGGGGAGGCGAAGGGCCTGGTCCGCGCCCCCTTGCGCCTGGTCGAGGTACTCGGCGGCTCAAGCCCTTCCGCGTAGCTGCCGATCCGCTCCGTCGTGGACCTGAATGCGGTACTGGGCCGCGCCGTGGAGTTGGGCGCGAGCGACATCCACCTCAAGGTCGGCCAGCCACCCGTGCTGCGGCGGGACGGCGAGCTCGGCCTGCTCCCGGACCACCCCCCGCTCTACGACAGCGACCTCGAGGCCGCGCTGGCCGTCGTCGCCGACCTCGCGCCCGCAAAGCTCTCGCACTTCCACGAGTCGGGCGAGCTGGACATCGCCTACACGGCCGAAGGCCTCCCCCGCTTCCGCGTGAACGGCTTCCGCCAGCGCGGGTCGATCTCGTTCGCCTTCCGCGTGATCCCGAAGGAAGTCCCCGGGTTCGAGCAGCTGCGCCTCCCGCAGGGTGTCCGCCGGCTCGCCGAGGAGCACCGCGGCCTCGTCCTCGTCACAGGTGCCACCGGCTCGGGCAAGACCACGACCCTCGCAACTGTGATCGACCACATCAACCGGACGCGGCGGATGCACATCGTCACCATCGAGGACCCGATCGAGATCCTGCACGCCGACCACGGCTGCATCGTCAACCAGCGCGAGGTCGGGCTCGACACGGAGT
>JBKPFI010000008.1:0-8692 GCA_046728775.1 Actinomycetota bacterium
CATGAAGCGCGAGCCCTCGCCCTCGCGCGAGCGCACCCAGATGCGGCCGCGCATCGCGGCGAGCAGCTCCTTGGCGATGAACAAGCCGAGGCCGGTTCCGCCGCTCGCGAGGTCGCGCCGGCCGCTCTCCGCACGGTAGAACTTCGCGAAGATCCGGCCCTGCTCGGACTGCGGGATGCCGATTCCTTCGTCCTCCACGCTCACCTCCACCGTGTCGTCGCGGCGGCGCGCGGACACGCGCACCATGCCGCCTCCGGGCGAGTACTTGACGGCATTCTCAACGAGATCCATCACGATCTGCCGCAGCTTGTCGCGGTCGGCGTCCACCGCGAGCGGTTCCGGCGGCAGGTCGAGGACGAACTCGTGGCCGTCGAGCACGAGCGACTGCTTCGCCGCCGAGACGACCTCGGAGACGATCGCGCCGACGTCCGTGGACGCGAGCTGCACCTGGAGGTCGCCGCTGTCGAGGCGCGCCACGGCGAGAAGCCGGTCGACGATCGCCGTCAGCCGCCCGGCCTCCGACGCGATGTAGCCGAGGAACGTCTTCCGCTCCTCCTCGCCGAAGAGGACGTCGTCCCGGAGCAGCGTCTCGGCGAAGCCGTAGATCGAGGTCAGCGGTGAGCGCAGCTCGCGGGAGACGTTGGAGACGAACTCCGACTTCATGTGCTCGACGACGCGCTCGGCCGAGATGTCGCGGAAAGCGAAGATGCGGCCGGCGACCGCGCCGGCCGGGTCGCGCATCACCGCTTCGGTCAGCGAGAGCCAGATCTCCTCGCCGCCGCGCCTGATCGAGAGCAGCCGCTCGCCCAGCGGCGTCTCGCTGTCGGACTCGAGCTCCCGCTGGAGAACCTCGGCCGGCTGGCGGTGCAGCGCCTCCTCGGTGGGGACGCCCGTGATCCGTTCAGCCGCGGCGTTCCAGAGCACGACCTTCCCCTCGCGATCCACCGCGACGATGCCGTCGGCGATGTTGGAGAGGATCGCGAAGCTGCGTTCCTTCTCGAGCGCGACGCTCTGGTAGAGCTCGGCGCTCGACAGCGCGGCCGACGCATTGCCGGCGAAGGCGGCGAGCGCCTCGACCTCTTCCTCGCGCCAGGCCCTCGGTGCGCGGCAGTAGACCGAGAGGACGCCGTGAACCGCCCCCTCCGGGGCGACCAGCGGCACCGCGACGCAGGAGGCGTACCCGGCGGCGAGCATGGGGTCGGCCTGCAACAGCCGCTGGTCGTTCCGCGCGTCGGGCACCGCGACCGGCGAGCGGGACTGCACCGCGTCGCCGGCGAGACGGGCCGTCGAGGCCACCCGCGACTCCATCATGGTTGCCGCGTCGTCGCCGACGGCCGCGCCGGCCACGAGCTCGTCGCCCTCGAGCAGGCGGACGATTGCCGCGTCGGCCTCCAGCAGCCCGGGCGCGTGGCGGACGACTTCGTCGAGCAGCGCGGCCGGGTCGAGCTCGGTCGCCAGCAGGATGCCGGTGTGGGCCAGCTGCTGCGCGAGCGCCCGCGAGCGGCGCTCCGCCTCGAACAGCTCGCTGCGCTCGAGCGCCCCTCTGGCTGCGCCGGCGAGGTTGCGCGCGAGCTCGAGGTCGTCGTCCACGAAGCGCCGCTCGTCCGGGAAGAACACGAGGACGAGCGCACCTTCGGTGCCGGGCGCCTCGACCGGGACGGCCAGCAGCGAGCGATAGCCGCACTCGCGCGTGACGTTGCGCCATTCCTGGTCGAAGCGCTCGTCGTCGGCGAGCCGCGGCGCCGCGAGCACCCGGCCGCTGCGCGCGCACGTCCGCAGCGGTCCCGACGGGTCGCCGAGCCCCTCCTCGAGGAACTTGACGAGCAGCCCCGGGAGACCGTGCAGCCCGGCGAGCCGCAGGTCGTCGTCGCGTGGCATCAGCACCGCCGCGCTGGCGCCGCCGAGCGCGTCGCAGGCGGCCTGCGCCAGCGCGTCGAAGGTCTCCTCGAGCGAGATCGGCTCGCCCAGGACCGAGGCGATCCGGTAGAAGCCCCGCTGGATCCGGGCCTGCCGTGTCCGCTCGGCGAAGCTCTCGGCGTTCCGGAGCGAGAGCGCGGCCAGGCTCGCAAACGCCTCGAGCAGGCCCGCGTCGCCGTGGGTGAAGCGTCTCGAGGGATCGCGCGTGCCGACGCCGAGGATCCCGATCGCCTCGCCCGACCAGCGCATCGGCGCGACGATCGCGCTGCGGAAGCCCTCGTACACCGGGTGCGGGACCGCGTCCGGGAGGCTGCCGTAGTCGTCCGAGAGCACGGGCCTGCCGCGCGAGATCGCCCGGCCGGAGAGACCGCGGTCGGCAGGAAACTCGAAGCCGACGATGCCTTCGAGCAGGCCGTGGACGGCCGCGCAGCGCAGTACTCCGCGCTCGGGCTCGAGCAGGTAGCAGTCGACCGCCTCTGCCTCGAGCATCGACGCGACCTCGTCGACGAGGCGCTGCAGGACGGCGTCCAGCTCGAGCTCGCTGGTGACGGTCTGCGCCGCCTTCAGAAGCGCCGCCTGCTCGCCGAGCCGCCGCTCGTTCTCGTCGAGCAGCGTCGCCGTGTGCAGCGCGAGCCCGATCTCGCGCGCCACGGCCTCGGCAAGCAGGACGTCGGACTGCGACCACGGGCCGGGCTCGCTGCGGTGAAGGCCGAGCACGCCGATCATCCGCTCGAACACGACGATCGGCGTCGCGAGCGCGGAACGCGACCCGAGCCGGGTCAGCGTTTCGATGCTGCCGAGGGTGGGGTCGTCGAGCTCGGCCGCGAGGAGGACGTCAGCCACCGCCACGGTCCGCCGCTCGCGCGCCGCGAGGTTGGTAACCGGCAGCGCGGCGGCCTCGGCGCCGATCGGCTTCAGCTCCTCGCCGGCCCACTCGGCGCGGATCGGCATCGGTTCGTCGACGCCTCCGATCCGGATGAAGCACCGCGAGGCGCCGATCGCCCGCGCGGTCTCCGTCACCGCAACGCGTGTCACGGCGTCGAGATCGTGCACCGAGCGGACGCGCCTCGAGATCTTGGCGACGAGGCGCTCGCGCGCCAGGGCCTGGTCGAGCGCCGAGGCCGAGTGGGTACGGTCGAGCGCGATCGCCGCCTCGCCCGCAAGCGCGTCCATCAGGCGCAGGTCTTCCGGCGCGAAGGCGCGCCGCTCGCCCGTCGTCGCCGCGACCATCACCCCCATCACCCGCTCGCCGACGATCAAGGGCACGAACGCCGCGCTCTTCGCCTGGGCGGCGTTCGCGAGCCTCGGGCTCGTGAGGGGCGAGGTCTCGATGTCGTAGACGGCCACGGTGGCGGCGTCGAAGTACGCGCTCGCGATCCCGGACGGTTCGTTGTACAGGTGCACACGCATCTCGCGCCACCAGCCGAGGTCGCGACCCCCGGAGCGCGCGACCAGGCCCGCCGCCTCGTCCTCGTCCTGGTTGATCAGCGCGAGCGCGTTGAACTCGGTGCCGAGCAGCGACTCGACCTCGTCGAGCAGCGTCCGGGCGGCGTCTTCCGGCGCCTGGACCCGCGCGAGCGCGTTGACGAGCCGGGCGACGGCGTCGAGCTCGCGGTCGCGGGCGGTGGCGAGCTGCTCGGCCTCGCGCGCGCGGGCGCCGCTCATCACCACGCCTGCCGGCTCGCTCCAGCGGCGGAGGAAGACCAGCGCCGGCAGAAGCAGCACCACGATCGCGACGAACGGCGGCCAGACGTGCCCACCGATCGGAGAGCGGTCGTGGAGCACAACGGACCCAAAGATCAGGGCAGGGATGCCGACGGCCGGAAAGATGGCCGCGATGGCGACGTCCGTGACCGAAACCCGGCGCCGCTCGCGCCACAGTGTCGGGGCGAGCGCGGCCGCCACCGCGAGGTATGCCCCCGCGAGGATGAACAGCGGGAGCGCGTTGAAGTAGACAGCCTGGTCTTCTGGGCTCACGAGGCCGCTTGGATGATACGGAGGGCCTCATACGCCGTCGAGAAGGCGTCCGTGCGGCCGGAATTCACAACCGCAAATCCCAAACTTCCGACGTGGAAAGATGGGCCGGACGGCCTATTGGAATCGCGGCCCGCGCCAGCTAGCTTGACCGTACTGGGCGATGCGAGCCGCGGTGCCCGTACCTGGCCTTGTGGCCCGCGGCGAGCAGATGGGGAGAGCCCGTCGCCACCACCCCCCGAGCGACGGGCTTTCTCCGACTTCGGAGCTAGCCGGCCGCCTCGGCCTTGCGCAGCCCGCGGAGGGCCCAGAGCGAGAAGCCGAGCACGAGCGCCAGCGCCGTGCCGTACGCGAGGGCCACCTCGGTCGGCGTGCCCGAGATGAAGCCGCGGCCCGCCTCGAGCACGCGCGTGACCGGGTTGATCCTCGCCACGCCGTGGATCCAGCCCTGGAGCAGCGCGAGCGGCACGTACACGGGCGCAAAGAAGAGCACGAGGAAGACCGGGAACTGCATCACGGGGCCGGCCTGCATCGTCCGGAAGCGCATCGCGACGCCGGCCGACCACAGGACAGCCGCGCCGTTGAGCAGCGCCGCGAGGGTGTACAGGCCGACGAGGTCGATGCCGTTTCCTCCGATCTCCATGCCCACGAGCAGCGCGACGACGGTCAGGAACGTCGCCGTCACGAGCCAGCGGCCGAGCGCCGCGACGGCGTAGCCGAGGACGATGCCGGTGCGGTTCGGCGCGGCGAGCAGCAGGCGCCGCGCAAAGCCGCCTTCGAAGTCGCGGGCGATGCCGAAGCCGGTGAAGACGCCTCCGAAGGCCGCGGACTGCAGCAGCACGAAGACAAACTGGAAGGCGGTGTAGCCGCTCGGGAAGTCGAAGCCCGGTACTTCCCTGATCCGCGAGAGGCCGCCCGCGAAGGCCGTGAAGAAGAACAGCGGGAAGACGAGCGACGGCAGCAGCAGCGACGGGTTCGTCAGCACGTTGTGCAGCGTCCGCCAGGCGACGCCGCGTACGACGGCGAGGCTCCTCATGAACGAGCCATCCTGACGCGGAGCGCCCAGCTCGCAAGTGCCAGGCCGACGACCGCGATCGCCGCGGCGATGCCGAAGCCGAGCGCGAGCGCCTCCGCATCCCAACCGGTGATGATCAGGGTGCGGACGCACTCGAGGAGGTACGAGACGGGGTTGGCGGTGGCGAGATCGCGGAACCACGTCGCCTCGATCAGGTTCCGCGGGATGTTCATCGACGAGATGAACAGGAAGACGAAGAACGCCGGGAAGAGGCTCTGCACCGCCTCGCCGGAGCCGGTGCGAAGGGCTGCGAACGCGCCGAGCGCGCCGAAGCCGAGCGAGATCAGGATCGCGAAGAGGAACACGACGAGCACGCCGGCCGCCCCGGACTCGAGGCGCACGCCGACCGCGTACCCGACCGCCAGGTAGACCGCGGCCTGGACGACGCCGAGCACGATCACACCGCCGAGCTGGCCGGCGAGCAAAGCGACACCGCGCATCGGCGTCAGCGACAGCCGGTTGAGGAAGCCGGTCTGGATGTCCCGCGCGAGGTCGGTGCCGGTGTTCATCGTCGCGAACAGGGCGCCCTGGATGAACGGGACCGCCAGCGCGAACGCGACGAAGGAGTCGGTCGGGAAGCCCGGCAGGTGCGTCTCCGCCTTCAGGCCACCGGAGTTCACCGCCAGCAGCAGCATCGGGAAGAGGAGCGGCGCCACGACGTTGGCCGGCTGCCGGATCGTCCGCACGACGGAGCGCCGCCCCAGCAGGTAGACCTGGTCGGCAAACGCGCTCAGGCGGGCTCCATGGCGAGGCCTCGCTGCTCCTCATCCTCGCCCTCGTCGCCGGCACCCTCGAGTGAGCGGCCGGTCTTGGCCAGGAAGACGTCGTCGAGCGACGGCTGGTGCAGCTGCAGGTTCTCCGGCTCGAGGCCGTCGGCGTCGAGCGCACGGACGATCTCGGCGAGGCCGACCCTTCCGTCACGGAGGCGCACGGCCACGCCCTTCGTCGACGGGACGCGCTCGCCGAAGCGCTCCAGGATCCCGGCCGTCCTGGGCAGGTCCTCCTCGCTGCATGGGATCGCCTCGACGGTCGCCTGCCCGATGTCGGCCTTGAGGGCGGCCGGCGTGCCCTCCGCGACGATCCTGCCGTGGTCGATGATCCCGACGCGGTCGGCGAGGACGTCCGCCTCCTCGAGGTATTGCGTGGTCAGGAAGACGGTGACGCCGTCCTCGTTCGCGAGCCGGCTCACCTCCTCCCAGAGCGCGGTGCGACTCTGCACGTCGAGGCCGGTCGTGGGCTCGTCGAGAAACAGGATCTCGGGGTGGTGGACGAGCGCGAGCGCCAGGTCCAGCCTCCGCTTCATCCCGCCGGAATAGCCGCGCACCTTGCGGTCGGCCGCCTCGCGCAGGCCGACGCGCGTGAGCAGCTCGTCGGCGCGGCGCGCGCGTTCCGTGCGCGGTAGGGCCTGTAGCGACGCCTGCAGGCGCAGGTGCTCGCGGCCGGTCAGGAGCGGGTCGAGCGCCGCCTCCTGAAGCGCCGCGCCGATGTGGCGCCGCACCTGCGGCCCCTGGCGCACGACGTCGAAGCCCGCGACGCGCGCGCTCCCCGACGTCGGCGGCAGCAGCGTCGTCAGCATGTGCACGGTCGTCGACTTGCCGGCGCCGTTCGGGCCGAGGAAGCCGTAGATCTCACCCGGGGCGACGGACAGGTCGATCGCGTCGACCGCCCGCGGGCCCTTCTTGAACTCGCGCACGAGCTCTTGCGCCTCGATCGCCGGCTCAGCCACCGCGACTACGCCTTGTCGATTCGCAGGTCGTCTCCGAGCTCGACCCGCACGGCGAGCGTCTCGCGCGCGATCCAGTCCTGGTGCTCGAGCAGGTCCGAGTCTGCTTGCGGAAGCGTGAGGGCGATCCGGTCGGTGATCTCGAGGCCCGCGTCCTTGCGCATCGTGTTCACGCGGTGGATCAGCTCGCGCGCGCGGCCTTCGAGCTCGAGTGCGGCGTCGAGCGCAAGGTCGAGGGCCACCGTCAGGCCGTCCTCGCCGGCCACCGCCCAGCCGTCCTTTCCGCGCCGCTCGACCAGCACCTCGTCGGGCGCGAGCTCGTGGCCGTTCACGCGCAGGCGGCCGCCGTCGAGCTCCTCGAACTCCCCGGCCTCGAGCGCGGCACGCACGGCGCCGAGCTCCTTGCCCAGCTTCGGCCCGAGCAGGGGCAGGTTCGGCTTGACCCGCAGCTCCGTCGCCTCGACCGGTCCGAACTCGACCTCCTTAACGCTGAGCTCGTCGGCGATCTCGCCCGCGTGCCCCTGGGCGGCCTCGGCGCCCTGGACGACGAGCCGGCGCAGCGGCTGGCGGAGCTTGAGCCCCGACTGGGCGCGCGCCTGGCGGCCGAGCTCGACCACGCGCCGCACCGCCGCGATCTCATCGAGCAGCGCCTCGTCGGGCTCGGCCCCCTTCGGCCAGCCCGCGAGGTGGACGGAGTCGGGCCCCTCGAGCACGAGGGTGCGCCAGACGTGGTCAGCGAGGAACGGCATCACCGGCGCGATCACGCGCAGCGCCTGGACGAGCGACCACCAGAGCGTGTCGAGCGCCTCGGCCTCGCCGTCCCAGAAGCGCCTCCGCGAGCGGCGGATGTACCAGTTCGAAAGGTCCTCGACGTAGCGCTCGAACGCGGACGTCAGCGCGGGCGGCCAGTAGCGTTCGTAGCCGTCCTCGAGCTCGGCGACGAGCTGCATCGTGCGTGCGACGAGCCAGCGGTCGAGCGCGTGCCGCGAGGCCGGCTCGGCACCCCACTCGGGCCGGCGCCCCGCGATGTTCGCATAGGTGATGAGGAAGCCGACCGAGTTCCAGAGCGTCAGCAGTCGCCGCTTCACGTCGTCCGCCAGGCCGTAGCCGAAGTTGACGTTCTGCTGCGGCGGAGTCGAGCAGTAGAGCCACCGCATCACGTCGGCGCCCATTCGCTCGAACGCCTCGTTGGTTTCGATCATGTTCCCGGTCGACTTGTGCATCGGCCTTCCGTGCTCGTCGTTCACGAGCTCGTAGGTCAGGACGGCGCGGTAGGGCAGGCGACCGACCATCGTCATCGCCATCACGCTGATCGCGTAGAACCAAAGGCGGATCTGTTCCCGCATCTCCGAGACCCAGTCCGCCGGGAACCACCGCTCCCAGTAGGCGTGGTCGGGCAGGTCGGCGCCCGTTAGGCCCTTCGCGGCGCCCGTCCCGTAGCCGCCCGGCACCCACTCCGGGTTCTCCCAGCCGAGGGTGGACAGCGGCACGATTCCCGCATCGAGCCAGGCGTCGCCGACCTCCGGGATGCGGCGTACCTCGTCGCCGCAAGACTCGCAGCGAATCGGCACCTCGTCGATCCAGGGGCGGTGGAACTCCTGCAGCTGCTCGAGGCCGCCGGTCGCCCGCTCCTCGAGCTCCGCGCGCGAGCCGATGACGTTCAGCTCACCGCACTGGCACGGATAGAACGGCAGCGGCAGCCCGAAGTAGCGCTTGCGCGAGATGTTCCAGTCGCCCATGTTGCGCAGCCAGTCGTCCATCCGCTTCTTGTACTGCGGCGGCGTCCACTCGACCTCGTCGTTCGCGTCGAGCAGCGGCTGACGCAGCTCCGCGAGGGAGATGAACCAGTCGTCCACCACGCGGAAGACGAGCGGCGTCTTGCAGCGCCAGCAGATCGGGTAGCGGTGGACGATTGTGCCCTCCTCGACGAGAAGGCCGCGGTCGCGCAGCGCCTGGACGATCGCCTTCGCCGCCCCGTCGGTCGTGACCCCCTCGAACTGCCC
>JBKPFI010000030.1:0-3554 GCA_046728775.1 Actinomycetota bacterium
GCTCGTTTCCGAGGGGGAACCTCCCGGTTCCCCCCAGCCCCCTCCCCGCCGCCGTTCATGGAACGGTGGCCGCGGCCTGGCAAATCGCAGTGAACGATTCCACTTCGAGCGAGGCGCCGCCGACCAGCGCTCCGTCGACGCTCTCCTGCGCCAGCAACTCGGAGGCGTTGTCGGGCTTGACCGAGCCGCCGTAGAGCACCGGCACGTCGAGCAGCGCCTTGATGAACGCGTGCGCCTCGCGCGCCTGTTCAGGCGTCGCGTTGCGGCCGGTGCCGATCGCCCAGACCGGCTCGTAGGCGACGACGAGCCGCTCGTGCGGGCCCGCCGCCTCGCCGATCGACTCGACCTGGACGCGCAGCACGAGCTCCATCTGACCGGACTCGCGTTCCTCGAGCGACTCGCCGACGCACGCGATCACCCGAAGGCCGTGCTCGAGCGCTCCGGCCGTCCGGCGGGCCACCGTCTCGTCCGTCTCGCCGAAGTACTGGCGCCGCTCCGAGTGCCCGACGATCGCGCCGACCACTCCGAGCTCGAGCAGCATCGGCGGCGACACCTCGCCCGTGAATGCGCCCTCGTCGGCCCAGTGCACGTTCTGCGCGAAGACGGTGTGACCGCTCTCGGCCGCCGCAGCGAGCGAGACGAACGGAGGGCAGAGCACCGCTTCGACGCCCTTGGGCGGCCGAAACTCCTCGCAGAACGCCCGCGTCTCGCGCGGGCCTTTGAACATCTTCCAGTTCGCGGCTAGAAGCGGCACGAGGGGGCATGTTACGAGGGCCCGAGAGGAAGTCCGTCCTGATCGCGCCGGCGGCGACCGCCTCGGTCGCGGTCGTGAAGGCGATCGCTGAGGTCGGCGTCACGACTCGGGGATCACCGCGACCCCCGGGAGCTCCGTGCCCTCGAGGAGCTCGAGTGCCGCGCCGCCGCCCGTGGAGAGCCACGAGACGGCCTCCTCGAGGCCGAGCTCGCGCAGGGCGCGGGCCGAGTCCGCCCCGCCGACGACCGAGTAGGCCTCGGCGCGGGCGACCGCCTCCGCGACCGCCTTGGTGCCCTCGGCGAACCGCGCCCATTCGAAGACGCCCATCGGGCCGTTCCAGAAGATCGTCCTCGCCTGCGTGATCTCCGCCCCGAAGTGCTCCCGCGTCTCCGGCCCGACGTCCAGTCCCAGCCAGCCCGCCGGCAGCGCGTCGTAGGGGACGACCTTCGCCTCGGCGTCCGCCTCGAACGCAGCCGCTGCGACGACGTCGCTCGGGAGCACGACCTCGAAGCCCAGCGGGTTGTCATCGCGCAGCTCCTCGGCCATCTTGCCGCCGACGAGCACCGTGTCCGCCTTGCCGCCGAGGTTGCGCAGGACGCCGAGCTTGTCCTCGACCTTCGCGCCGCCCGACACGAGCACGAAGGGACGCTCGACGTCACCCAGCAGCTTCCCGAGCTCCTCGAGCTCGCGCTCGAGCAGCAGCCCCGCGTACGCCGGCAGCAGCTCGGCGACGCCGACGGTCGAGGCATGCGCTCGGTGCACCGACCCGAACGCGTCCTGGACGAACAGGTCGCGGCCATCTGCGAGCTCTCGCGCGAACTGCGGGTCGTTCTTCGTCTCCCCCAGGTCGAAGCGCGTGTTCTCGAGCACCTCGATCCGCTCGTCCGGGAGCAGCTCTCGCAAGCGCTCGCGGACCGGCTCGATCGAGAGCGCGGGGTCCGGCCCCTTCGGCCGGCCAAGGTGCGAGCACACCGTCACCGCCGCGGCGTCGTGATCGAGCAGGTACCGAAGCGTCGGCAGCGAGGCGTGGATCCGCGTGTCGTCGGCAACACGTCCGTCCTCGAGCGGCACGTTGAGGTCGGCGCGCACGAGCACGCGGCTGCCGCCGACCTCGGCCTGCCGGACGGAACGGGGCTTCCTCAACTAGGCGGAAACCGCGGCGGGCAGCGTCGCGCCGACCTTGGCGACGAGGTCGACGAGCCGGCACGAGTAGCCCCACTCGTTGTCGTACCAGCCGAAGACCTTGACGGCGTCGCCGTTCACCATCGTCAGGCTGCTGTCGAAGATCGACGAATACGGCGAGTGCTGGATGTCGGTCGAGACGAGCGGCTCGTCCGAGTACTGGAGGATTCCCTCGAGCGGACCCGAGTCCGCCCTCGAGCGGAAGAGCTCGTTCACCTCCTCGGCCGTCGTCTCGCGGCCGACGTTGCAGACCAGGTCGACGACCGAGCCTGTCGGCACCGGCGCGCGCATCGACATGCCGTCGACCTTCCCCTGCAGATCCGGCATCACGAGGCCGATCGCCCGAGCGGCGCCGGTCGAGGTCGGGATCAGGTTGATCGCCGCCGCCCGCGCCCGCCGCAGATCCTCGTGGGGGAGGTCGAGCACGCGCTGGTCGTTCGTGTACGCGTGGATCGTCGTCATGAAGCCCCGCTCGATGGTCAGCTCGTCGTGCAGGATTTTGGCGAGCGGCGCCACGCAGTTCGTCGTGCACGAGGCGTTCGAGATCACGTCGTGCGCCTCCGGGTCGTAATGATCGTCGTTCACGCCGAGGACGAGCGTCACGTCGGGGCCCTTGGCCGGGGCGGAGATGATCACCTTCTTCGCGCCGCCCTCGAGATGCTTCGCGGCGCTGTCCCGGTCGGTGAAGAACCCGGTCGACTCGAGCACGACGTCGACGCCGAGGTCGCTCCAGGGAAGGTTGCTCGGGTCGCGCTCGGCCAGCAGCCTGATCTCTTGCCCCTCGACCGCGATCGTGCCGTCGCCAGCCGAGACGTCGCGGCCGAGCGGCCCGAGGACGGAGTCGTACTTGAGCAGGTAGGCCATCGTCTCGGCGTCGCCGAGGTCGTTGGCCGCGACCACCTCGAAGTTGCCGCCGCGCTGCAGGTGCGCCCGGAAGAAGTTGCGCCCGATTCGCCCGAAACCGTTGATCCCAACCCGAATGGCCACTGCTGCCTCCCCTTCGCTCTTTCGGCCGAGTCTATCGGCGGGCGGCGGGCCGCTATCTCAGATGGCGGGCCGCCTCGTCAGCGCTTGCGCTGGCGAGCCTAGAGCGTGTTCCGGCTTCGCCGGCGCACGCGTCTTCAAACCCGACGGCCCGCCACCGGCCGGTGGCCAAGGGCGGGCCGGAGGGGAAGCTCCGAGGACGACCTCCCCCTCCGCTTATTGCGCTCCGGACCTTGGCGACGGACGGGGTCTGAATCCATCGCCGGACGAGCGCAAACCCGCCTGCCGGGAGTATGCCCCACACCCGGGACCCGAAACCACCCGCTCGCGCGACGCGCGGCCCGCCCGGTTACTGCTGAGCGATACGGGCGATCGCGCGCAGTCGACGATGGGCGGCGGACTTCGCCGCCGGTGGGTTGCATTTGACTGCGAGCTCCCGGATAGACAGGGACGGGTGCTTCAGGCGCAGCTCGGCGATTTCGCGCAGCTGTGGCGAGAGCTCTCCGAGGCGCCTGGCTCGTTCGAGGCGGCGGATTGCTTCGAGCTGGGCGTGCGCGGCTCGGCCGGCTCGCACCAGGTTTGCGTGGTCGGCGTTCGCGAGTCGGTTGGCGCGGGCGCGCGTGGAGCCGACGAC
>JBKPFI010000406.1:0-1959 GCA_046728775.1 Actinomycetota bacterium
CACGTGTTGATGGCGCCCATGCTCCACCTCGCGCGCGGGCACTCGCTGCGCGAGTCCGGTCTCTTCTCCTTCCCGAGTCTCTCGACCGATCTCGTGCTCGCGATGCTCGGCGTCGCGATCGGCGCCTTCTGGGTGATCAACCCCTGGCTGATTCCGTTCTCGGTCGCCCCGCTCGTGCTGATCCACCGCTCGCTGTCCGTGCCGCAGCTCCAGGAGGAGGCGCGCGTCGACCCGAAGACCGGGCTCTTCAACGCGCGGCACTTCGCCGCGGCGCTGAACGAGGAGCTGATGCGCGCCGAGCGCTTCGAGCGGCCGCTCTCGCTCGTGATGGCCGATCTCGACCTGCTGCGCGACATCAACAACACGTACGGCCACCTCGCCGGCGATGCAGTCCTGCAGGGCATCGCGGAGGTCTTCCGCGCGCAGCTGCGGCAGTACGACGTGCCGGCGCGCTTCGGCGGCGAGGAGTTCGCAATCCTGCTGCCCGAGACGGCACCGGAGCAGGCGTTCGAGATCGCCGAGCGCATCCGGCGCGCCGTCGCTGCGCGAACGTTCGACGTCGAGACCTCGAGCGAGCCGATTCGCGCGACGGTGTCGATCGGCGTGGCGGCCTTTCCGCGGGACGGCTCCGACGCCAACGAGCTGATCCATCAGGCCGACCTCGCCGTGTACCGCGCGAAGCTCCAGGGGCGCAACCGCGTGCTCGACGCGAGCTCCGAGCCGCTGCTGATGCCGGAGAAGCGCCACGGACGGCTGATGGCCGTCCCGGAGGACGGCGAGCACGTGGCCCCGCTGCCGCCCGCGGCGGAGAGCCTTCCGGCACAGGAGCGGCGCCATCCCCGGCCGCACGCCATGCACGGCCCGCGCTTCCTCTCGCTCTCCCGGCGCCTGGCGGTCTTCGTCGGCCTCGTCAGCACCGTCGGCGTGACGGCGGGGGTACTCGGAGCGATCTTCGGTCACAGCACCGACTGGGCCGGCCTGATCGCGCTCGTGGCGCTCGTCGGCGCCGGGCAGGCCCTCGCGCTCGAGGTCGACGACGGCTCGATCTCCGTCAGCGCGGTCGGCTCGATTGCGGGCGCGGCGCTGTTCGGCCCGCGCGCCGCCCTCGCGCTGGCGGTCACGATCGCCGCGGTCGAGTGGAGCGCCCGCCGTTCGCCGTTTCACTACGTCGTCTTCAACATCGGCACGCTCTCGCTCTCGTCGCTGGCAGCGGCGGCAGTCTTCACGAGCGGCTTCGGCGGCAGGTTCCAGGACCTGGCGTACGTCGTGGCGGGCATCGCGGCCGGCGCAACGTACTTCGCTGTCAACATGAGCCTCCTGAGCGCGGTCGTGGCGATCGAGGGCCACGAGCGCTGGTGGGCGGTCTTCCGCGAACGCTTCGCCTGGCTGACGACGCACTACCTCGTGTACGGCTTCATCGGCGGCGTGATCTGGGTCGGCAACGAGAACGCCGGCCTCTGGGCGCTCGCCGTCTTCGCCGTGCCGCTCCTGCTGATGCGGAAGACGCAGGAGGCGTACCTCCGCCACACGCAGCGCAGCGCGCAGAAGCTCCGCGCGGCGGCGGAGACGATCCAGACGCAGAACGTCTCCCTCGAGCAGGCCAACCGGCTCCTGCGGGAGCGCTCAACGGCTGCGATGGAGAGCCTGTCGGCGACCGTCGACGCCCGCGACGCCTACACGGCTGGCCACTCGCGGCGCGTCCAGCAGCTGGCGCTCGCGATCGGCCGCGAGCTCGGGCTGTCGCAGGCGGAGCTCGACCTGCTAGGCCACGCCGCGCTCTTCCACGACATCGGCAAGCTGGCCATCCCGGACGCGATCCTGCTGAAGCCGGCAAGCCTCACCGACGAGGAGTGGGAGCTGATGCACCGCCACGCGGACGAGGGCGCGCGCATCATCGACCGCCTCGGCTTCCTCAACGACGCCGTGCCGGCCATCCGGCACCACCACGAGCGCTTCGAT
>JBKPFI010000124.1:0-2330 GCA_046728775.1 Actinomycetota bacterium
CAGAAGGCGTTCTACCGGCGGGCGAAGTTCAACGGCGCCGCCCGCTCGGGCTCGTACGCCCCGGAGATGGAGACGGCAGCCGTAGCCTGAGCCTCAAGTAACAGACTGAGCCGGCCCTAGCGGTAGACGCGGCCGGAGAACTTCTCCAGCTTGTCGAACGAATGCGTCGCCTCGATGCGGCGCACTGTTCCCGAGCGGGAGCGCATCACGATCGAGTCCGTGACAGCGCCGCCGGGTAGATAGCGCACCCCCCGCAGCAGTGCGCCCGTGGTCACGCCCGTCGCGGCCACGAAGACGTCCTCACCCGACACGAGGTCGTCCGCCGTGAGCACGCGGTCGGGATCGAGGCCGGCGTCGACCAGCTCCCGCCGCTCCTCGTCGTTGCGCGGCCAGAGCTTCCCCTGGACGCCGCCGCCGACGCACTTCAGCGCCGCGGCCGCGATCACTCCCTCGGGCGTTCCGCCGATCCCCATCAGCAGGTCGACCCCCGTCGGCTGAGCGCACGCGATCGCGGGAGCGACGTCGCCGTCTGGAATCAGGTGCACCTTCGCCCCGGTCTCGCGGAGCTCGCCGATCAGCGCCTCGTGGCGGTCGCGCTCGAGCACGACCACCGACACCTCGCTCGGCCGCAGCCCCTTCGCGCGTGCCACCCGCTCGACGTTCTCGCGCGCTGGCGCCTCGATGTCGACGACGTCGATCGCCTCCGGCCCCGTTGCGATCTTGTCCATGTAGACGGCCGCGCCCGGGAAGAACATCGTCCCGCGCTCGGCGAGCGCGATCACCGCGATCGCGTTCGGCTGGCCCTTCGATGTGAGGCGCGTCCCCTCGAGCGGATCGACCGCGACGTCCACCGGCGGGCCGTTGCCGTCGCCGACCTCCTCGCCGTTGTAGAGCATCGGCGCTTCGTCCTTCTCGCCCTCGCCGATCACGACCACCCCGTCCATGGAGACGGTGTCGAGGATCGCGCGCATCCCGTCGACCGCCGCCTGGTCGGCCGCCTCCTTGTCACCGCGCCCGATCCAGCGTCCGGCTCCGAGCGCCGCGGCCTCCGTCACGCGTACCAGCTCGAGGGCCAGGTTGCGGTCGGGCCGGTTCCCGGTGAAGGCCGTGTCGGCCGAAGCTTCCGCCCGAGCCATCGGGCCGGATCCTACATCCGCTCGGGCGCCTCCACCCCGACGAGATCGAGGCAGCGGGCGATGACGGTCTGGGCCGTGACGCAGAGCGCGAGCCGGAACGCTTGCACGTCGCTCTCGAGGACTCGGTGCCGGTGGTAGAAGCGATGGAAGTCGTCGGCGAGGCGGATCGCGTAGGTCGGCATCGCCTGGGGCCCGCGCCGCACCGCGGCCTCGGCGGCCACGGCAGGGAAGTCGGTCAGACGCTTCACGAGGTCGCGCTCTTCCGGCTCGGGCACGTAGCCGGACGGCAGTTCACCCGAAGCCTCCGCATGGCCCGCATTCCGCCGGATCGCCGCGATCCGCGCATGGGCGTACTGCACGTAGTAGACCGGGTTCTTCTCCGAGCGCTCAGCCGCTAGGTCGACGTCGATCTCGATCGTCTGGTCCGGCCCGCGGTTGACGAGGAACCAGCGCGCGGCGTCGACGCCGACCTCGTCCATGAAGTCGTCGAGAAAGACGACGTCGCCGCGGCGCTTCGAGATGCGCCGCTGCTCGCCCCGGTGCGTGAGGTGGACGAGCTGGTAGAGCAGCACCTCGACGCGCTGCGGGTCGTAGCCGAGCATCCGCGCGACGGACGCGTACCACCTGCGCGTGCCGTGGTGGTCGGCGCCCAGGACGTACATCGCCCGGTCGAAGCCGCGCTCGAGCTTGTCGACGAGGTAGACGACATCGGCGGCGCGGTAGGTCGGCGTCCCTCCTTGCTCGGGCGAGCGGATCAGCACCCGGTCGTCGTCGTCGCCGTAGGCGGAAGAGCGCGCCCAGACGGCGCCGTCCTTCTCGTACGTGTCGAGCCGGGGCAGAAACTTGTAGATGCGCGGCTCCAACGCGCTCTGCAGGCCCCACGAGTCGAAGTGGATGCGGAAGCGCTCGAGCGTCGCCTCGATTTGCTCGAGCATCGGCGGAACCGGGTCCCCCTCCCGCGCCGCGAGCTCCCGGACGTACTCCCCGCGGTAGCCGTCCTCCGGCGGCTCCTCGCCGCGCCTGACCGCCTCGACCGACGCGCGGAAACGCTCGACCTGGGCGCCCGCGTCGTTGTAGTAGTACTCGCGCTCGACCTCGTGCCCCGCGAACTCGAGCAGGCGCGCGACCGAGTCGCCGATCGCGCCGTTGCGCGCCGAGGCCACGGTGATCGGCCCGGTCGGGTTCGCCGAGACC
>JBKPFI010000206.1:0-9495 GCA_046728775.1 Actinomycetota bacterium
CCTCGACGCCTCCGAGCTCCCGCTCCGCGAGCTCGACCGCCGACGCCGCGACCGACTCCGGCAGCTCGTGGAGCCTCGCCTCGGTTCGCACACGCTTGCCCGCGTGGAGCGCGTCCTCGAAGAGCCGGTTCAGCAGCGCGCCCGTCGCGCCCGCGTTGCGGGCGGACTCGTAGGCGAGGCGCACCTGCCCGAGGATCTGCGACTCCCCGGGTACGAGGGAGTCCAGGCCGCCGGCCACGCGGAAAAGGTGGGAGACCGCCTCGCCGTCGGCCCAGCGCCCGAGCACGCCGCCGAGCTCCAGGCCCGAACGGCGTTCGAGCTCCTCCCGAGCGCGGTCGGCGTCGCCTCGGGCGAGGTAGACCTCGGTGCGGTTGCAGGTCGAGAGCACGACCGCCTCGACGCCGTCACCGGCGAGCCGGGCCGCGAGCTCCGCCTCGCGGCCCTCGCCGAGGTAGAGCCGCTCCCGCACCTCCAGCGGCGCGTGGTGGTGCGAGACGCCCACTGCGAGGAGGCGCTGGTTTTCGTGCGCAGAGGACACCGAACCGCGGCGATCGTACCCCGCACCGGCCGGTCGCCGCCCTTGTAGGAACCGTTCGCGCGCCCTACCCTGAGCGTGAAAGACCTGCTGCGGCGCGGACCACAAGGGGGCATTCGCGATGGCCCAAGCCGTACCTCATGCCGAACGATCTCGCTGGAGCCTGGTCTCCGACGCGAGCCGTGGTCTCTGGGAGGCGATCCGCGGGCACGAGCCTACGCGCGCCGCGGAGCCGAGGTACGACGAGTCGATCTCGTTCGCCGAGGTCGTCTGGGCCCATTTCGAGCGACAGAAGGAGGTCGAGGAGGGGGTCGTCGACGGCCCATGGGAGAAGCAGTACCGGCGCCGGCTGAAGCGCTTCAAGGCCGAGCACGGCGAGATCGTCGAGTCGTACTGGTGCCGCTACGAGGCCTCCGGGGTCGCCCTCACCACGCGGCGGCTCCCGCGCAGCGTGTGGAACATCCTGCGGGTCGACCCGATCTTCCGGCTGCACGCCGCCACCGACTGGCGCACCGAGAGCGCACCTGCGATCGGCTCCTCACTCCACCGGTGGGAAGCGGCCGGAATCAAGGCGACCGAGATCCTGCGCGGAACGAGCGAGAAGATCGCGCTGCACCGGATCTTCGCGGCGATGACACGCCTGTTGGCATTCGTCGATCGCGAGCCGGGCGCCAAGGCGCTTCCGGACGCGACCCTCGCGGACGTCCTGAAGGAGCAGCGGGCGGAGCAGGCGGAGCTGGAGGACTACTACCAGCGCGCCGGCGAGAACTCGGCGAGGATCGTCTACTTCCGCGGGATGATGTGGGGAACGCTGGCGCTCGCGTTCGTCGTCGGCGGCGGCTTTCTCCTCATGTGGTGGATCGGCTGGCTCGATCCGCGTGACGAGCCCACGTACACGCTGTTCGTCGCCATCGCGATGGGCGCGGCCGGCGCGATCCTGAGCGTGATGACGAGGATGGCGAGGCGAGACGGCTTCAACCTCGAGTTCGAGGTCGGCCGCAAGTCGGTGCGCTATCTCGGCGCGTTGCGCCCGTGGATCGGCGCGATGTTCGCGCTCGCCGTCTATCTCGCGCTGAAGAGCAGCCTCGTCGAGCTGCTCCAGAACGAGAGCCACGGCATCTACTTCTACGCGACGATCGCGTTCCTGGCGGGCTTCAGCGAGCGGCGCGCGAAGGTGCTCCTCGACAGCACCGGCGTCGGTTCCGAGTCGGACACGCCCTCGGGCTCGAGGTAGCTAGCCCTTCCCGCGGGCCTCGCGGGCTTGCTTCTCGGCTTGCTCCGCCGCGGCGTGGGCGGCGGCCGCAGCAGCCCGGCGCTCCTCCACCTGCGCCTCGGCCTGGCCTAGCTCCTTGCGGGCCTTCTCGGCCCTCCGCTCCGCCTCCCGGAGCTCCTTGTCGGCCGCCCTCGCGACAGCGCGTGCTTGACGGAGCTCCTCCCGCGAAGCCTCGAGCCGCTCGCGCTGCTGCTGCCGCGGCCGCGCCGGTGCGCGCGAGCGCGTGGCCTCCTGTCGCCGGACGGTTCGCTTCCGCTCGCCCTGCGCAAGCGGTGCGAGCAGCTCGAAGCCGGAGGCCTCGAGGTCGCCGGTGAACCGGCCTCGCGCGAGCAGCTCGCGGCCCTCGGCCGAGACCGCGGCCGCCTCGAGCGTCTGCATCACGCGGTTCAGCGCCGGCTCGCCGCCGCGGCCGGCCTCGGCGAGGATGCGTCCCGCCGCCTTACGGAGGTTCGCCAGCGCATCGCGCTCGGTCCGCCTTGCGTCGTCGAGCGTCGTCCGGTCGCTCCCGGCGAGGACGCCCTGCTGGGCCTCGCGCAGCCGGTGGCCGGCGTCGAGGAGGAGATCGACCTCGCGGCGCTCCTGCCGCGCGAGCTGGTTGACGGTCCACGCAGAGACGCTCGGCTTGCGGAGGCTCTTGACCTGCTCAGCCTCGTCGCGACGGCCCGCGTCGCGCAGCTCGCGGGCGAGCCGGTCGCGCTCGGCGACGAAGGCGGCAGGGTCGAGGCCGTAGAGGCGGTCGAGCTCGGCGTCGAGAGTGTCCGGCATCCCCTCGATCGTGGCGGCGGGGCCGGTTCTCCGTCAAGCCGGCGGAGTCCGCTTACACTGTGTTGGCAGTGGGGGGTCGCTTCGCCGCACCGGCTCCGGGGGAGCCGCGAACCAGTCGAACGTCCGCACCGACACCAGTCGGGCGCGGTCGGGGCAGGTCCTGACTCGTGCTCTGGGGGCGAACACGCAGGATCCTGTTCGTCGCGCTCGTCGCGGTGGCCGCGGCCGTCGGCGCGCGGGTGGCGGCGCCGGCGCCCGAGCGCCACGCGGGCTTCTCGGCCCCGCTCGCGTGCGGCTATGACCGCTGGTCGATCAAGACGCTGAAGGACCGGCCGCAGCTCTACCCGCCTAACGAGACGACGATCGCCCACCTCGTCAGGCTGCCGCGCCCGAAGCCCTTCCCGCCTCCGGAGCGTCAGTCGCTCGAGCATCACATCTACACGGTCGTCGCGGAGGTCACGGCGATCAGACCGGAGATCGATGGCGACAACCACGTGTTCCTGCGCAGCGGCTCGTTCACCATGCTGGCCGAGACGCCCTCGTGGCTGTGCACCGAGGGTGCGACTGCCCTCCGGCGCAAGCAGATGAAGAACTCGCGGGCCGTCGCCAGGGTCTGCGCGAAGGCGCGCGTAACCGGCGTCGCGTTCTGGGACTACCAGTACTGGCTGCGCGGAGCGGCGCGAAACGCCATCGAGCTTCATCCCGTGCTCGACTTCGCCTGCCTCACTCCTAGTAAGTGACCGTCGGACGCCGGTCGAGCGCGAGCTCGACCACCGCCGCGCCGGGGCATCCTCCCGTACGGCCGGGGTCTATCTCACCCGCGGGCTCGAGGCGGTCCGCAGACCCCTCGTCAGGCTGCTCGTCATCGGTGGCCGCCTCTACTCGGAGCGCCTGGCATGAGTCGAGCGCGATCGTGGTCTCCCTGGATGGCTGGTGGGCGCCAGTGCTAGCTAGACGCAGCCGGGGAGCACTTGCTTCCACGTCGTCACGTGTAGAGCTCGAGGGCGTTCTCGCGGAGGATGCGCCGGGCAGCCCATTCCGCATCGGCGCCGAGCAGCTCCGGTAGCACCTCCGCCAGCGCTTCACGCCACCACTTCGCCGCCAGGTAGTACAGCTCCGGCGTCCGCGACGCATCCGAGGCGTAGAGCAGCTTCGTCACCGGCGCGAGCTCGAGCGCCTGGCGCAGCATCTCGGCGGGACGCGAGACGAGCGGAATCGTGAGCGACAGGTCGAGCCACACGTTCCCGTAGACATGCGCAAGCCAACCGGCCTCCCGCACGAACGGGTAGCAGTGCAGGAGCACGAAGGGCGTCTCGGCGAAGCGGTCGAGGACCGGCTTCAAGTGGCCCGGATCGGCCCGCGGGAGGTACAGGTCGGAGTCGCCGAAGCCGCAGTGGAGCTGGACCGGCAGCGGCGCCCCTGTCGCCTCGTTCGCCTCGAGTGCCTCGACGACGAACGCCTGGAGCCGGTCGAGCTCGAGGCCGGTCCGGTAGGCGGAGATCGTCTTCAGGCCCGCATAGCCGTTCGCCCGGGCAGCCGCGACCTCCTCGACGACCGCCACGGGCCCGTCCTCTGCGGCGACCCGCTCGATTCGGAGCACCGGCCGCGCCTCGCAGCCGGCCAGCTCCCCCAGTTCCTGCCACGACGTCCCTTCCCCCGGCTCGGGGTAGCCGTCGTCGACGAACAGGAGCTCCGTGTTCGTCGCCCGCAAGAGCGTCGCGGCGTACTCGTCCGGATCGCGCGCCAGGATGTGCTCGTAGACGGCCGCCTCGGAGGCTTCGCAGCGGAACAGCCCGGCGAGGTCGCGCAGCGCGCTCCGGTAGGTGACCCAGCTCGCGAGGTGCGGCCATTGGCGCGGGTCGGTGCTCTCCGAGAGCCGGCCGCGGAACTCGTCGAGGGTCGGCCGCGCGTGGAGGATCCCGTGGGCGTGGTGGTCGACCAGCGCGACGGCGTTTAGTACTTCGAGAAGTGGCCCTGCTGCTCGAATGCCTCGTCTCCCGCGGAGTACGCCTCCCATTCCGAGCGGCGCACTGCGAGATAGGACTCTGTCAGCACCGGGCCCAGCGCGCCGGTGAGGACCTCGTCTGCGGCCAGCTCGTCGAGGGCCTCCGCCTGAGTCGCCGGAAGTCGCTTCAGCCCGCGCTCTTCCCGCTCGCGCTCGTCGATCGTCGCCGGGTCGACCTCGACCGGCTCGGGCGCCTCCAGCCCGCGCTCGAGCCCGTCCACGCCGGCCGCGATCAGGCCGCCGACTGCCAGGTACGGGTTGGAGCTCGCGTCGGCGGCCTTCAGCTCCACGTTCGTCGACGCCTCCTCCATGCCTCGGAAGACCGACGGCACGCGCACGGGTGCCTCCCGGTTGTCGTGCCCCCAGCAGAGGTAGGCGCCGGCCCAGTACTGCGGGTCGATCCGGTGGTAGGAATTGAAGCTCGGCGCCGTCAGGCCGCACAGGCCGGGCAGGTGCGCGAGGACGCCGGCGATGAAGGACCGCGCCTCCGCGGACAGCGCGTCGGCCGCAGACCCGTCGTGGAAGCGATTTCGCGAGCCGTCCGCGTCCCAGAGCGAGAAGTGGATGTGTCCGCCGTTACCCGCATTCTCGGGCCAAGGCTTCGGGGCGAGCGAGGCGACCATTCCGTGCCGCGACGCGACCCCGCGGATCGTCTCCCGCACGAGCAGCTGCTCGTCGGCTGCACGCAGCGCAGCGGCGTGTGTCGTCGAGATCTCATGCTGGCCGTGGCCGAGCTCGGAGTAGTACTGCTCGAGCCCGATTTCCTGCCGCTCGAGTGCGTGGGCGAGCTCGTCCACGTAGTCCTGCGCAGCTGTGGCGCTGATCGTCGAGAAGCAGAGCCCCGAGTCGATCGGGACGAACTGCCCGTCCACCGCCACGGCGAGCGAGAACTCGTTCTCGAAGGCGACGTCGAGCCTCGCGCCGCGCTCCGCGAGCCGTGCCTCCATCCGCTTCAGGAACGAGCGCTGGCAGACCGGCGCCGGCTCGCCGTCGAGCTGGAGGTGGTCGACCAGCATCGCCCCCACGCGCGGCGCGTACGGGAGCACGCGAAAGGTCTCCGTGTCGGGCACGAGCCGGATCTCCCCGACCGGCCCCATACCCTCGACCGGCTGGAGCTGGTCGAGCGCGTTCATCGCCTGCATCGCAACCGTCAGGCCGATGCCGCTGCGAATACGGCCTTCCAAGCCGCGGAGCGTGCTGGCCTTGGCGCGTGTGGTGCCGTCGTTGCCGCACCAGAGGAAGCGGACGAGACGCAGGCCCGCCTCGTCCGCTTGCTGTACGACTTCCTCTACCGTCACGCGGGCGTCGGGGTCGGCGTCGGCGCCTCCCGCCGGTGCATGTACTCGCTGATCGCGTAGATCAGAACGGCGGCCAGCACGGAGACCCCGCACAGAACTCCGAGCCAGATTCGCCAGTGGCCGACGGAGAAGAGCCCCGTCCACGGTGAACGGAACACAACGTAGGCGCCGAAGGCGGACGCGAGCATCCCGATCACGCCCGAGGCGTACAGCAGGTACGGATGGGCCGCCCGCACCTCGTCGAACTTCTCCGGGAATGCCCGCCTGACGAGGAAGATGTCCGTAAACAGGAGCACCATCGAGATGCACCAGATCACGGTCACAGCCGCCTGGAAGAGCCAGTAGGCCCGCTGGTTGTTGTCGCCGCTGACCCAGGGGTTGAAGATGGCGATCACGAAGAGCGACGAGAGCACCGTCTGGGTCAGGATGGCGTAGACCGGCACCTTCGTCCGTTCGTTCACCTGGCCGAGCTGGCGCGGCATCCGCTGCTCCAGCCCCGAGACGAAGAGCAGCCTCGAGAACGAATAGTTGTAGACGATCGTGTTTGAGACGAAGAACCAGATCAGGACGATCCCGATCACCGAGGCGAACGCGTGAGATCCCCAGAAGCCGACCTGCACCGCAGAGAGGATGTCGGTCGTGTTGCCGACGCTCTTCGCAGCGGGTAGCGCCAGCATGGTCCCGAACGTCGCCCACAGGTAGGCGACCATCACGACGATCGAGCCCCAAAAGAGGTACTTCTTGATCGAGCGCATGTTCACGATCTCGACACCCATGTTCAGCGGCACCTCGATCCCCAGCAGCGCGAGGATCACGAAGCCGAACCACGTCCACTCGCCGGAATGGATGCTCCAGTTGCTCGCGGTCCCCCAGCCGCCGGATGCCGAGTGGCCGTCGCCGATCAGCCAGAGGATCCCTGCCAGCCCGATCACGAAGATCCCCGCGCCGTAGAAGACGACCGCCCAGTTGGCGTACGTCTGCGTCATGCGCAGTCGCAGCATCGACATCAGCGCCGAGAACCAGAGCCCGGCGAGGATCACGAGGCCCTGCTCCCACGCCTTGGGCAGGCCGCCCGTGTCGATGAACTGCCAGAGCGTGACGACGGCGTCGCCGGTCGCCACCATCACGAGGATCCCGGGCCACCAGGCGCAGAAGCCGGCGAAGAACCCCCAGAACGGCCCGAGCGCCTTCTGCGTCCAGACGTAGAGCGAGCCTTCCTGCGGGAACATCTGCCCCAGCTGCGCCGTGACGAGCGCGCCCGGGATCAGGAAGGCGAGGAAGCCGAGGATCCAGTACGTGTACGCCGCCTGGTGCGCCTGCTGGATCGCCGACGCGTTGACGACGAAGAGCACGATCGCGACGAAGATGATCGTCATGTCGAACGAGCTCAGGACCCGCGGCAGCATGCCTGGGGCGATCCGTTCGGAGATCATCACGCGCTCGTCTGCCTGGGCAGCCATGAACACCTCCAGAGTCGCGTCCTAGATCGTGAATCTTGCTGCGAGCCATTGGGCTCCTGCAACTAGCCGCGGGGATAGGTGCGAACGCCGCACCGGTAGGCCGACGGAGGATCGGCACGCCGTGGGTCTTCGGTCAGACCGTCACCGGGCTGGCCACGTCGAGTGTGGGCGGCGTCGGCTTGCTCGAGCAGACGGTGCCGGCGTTCTGCCTCCGCCAGGCATCGCCGGGACGCCACTCTCGTGAGAACACCGAAGCGGACGACGGGGATCGAACCCGCGACCCTCAGCTTGGGAAGCTGATGCTCTACCGACTGAGCTACGTCCGCGCTGGCGCCAAGGTTAGCCGCTTCCCGGACCCGGCAGAAGGGGCTGCGGCTTCGAAAAGGCGGGTTCCGTGCGTGCTCACGGTCGTTGGGCGGAGAGTTGGAATTTCCCGCTACGAGCGCACGGCTTGACTCGCGTGGGTCTTGAAATCCGTTCCCCATCTGAATGAATCCGCGATCAGTTCCACCCGCGCCCAGCGGGTCTAGGCACCGGCCGAACCGAAGCGGGCTCGCCCGCCTTTGCTCGGTGGTTGTGGCTGGTCACGAAGGCGATGGGCAGGCCCTCTCCCCCCACGCTCCCCGCCTGCCCATCGTCTTTCTTCGAGCGGCGCCTCCGCAGCAAGGGCCGCGGCTGACAACCCACTCGTTTGTGTGGGACTTGTAAGGAGCGGTGAGCTGCGGCATGCTGTTCGCGTGATTGGTGGGGGGCTGCGGCGGCGCCTGGACTCGGCGTGAGCGGACGTCTCACCGGTCACGCGCTCGTTGTCGCGGGAATCGCCTGCGCCGTCGGCGGTGCGATCCTGGTGGCGCGCGGCGTGGGTTTCGTGTTCTGGCTCATCGTCGCGCTGGCCGTGGCAGTTCTCATCGTTGCGGTCGTCACGCGACTCGCCCCCGAGCTCTTCGTCGATCTCAGCCCCGCTCCGCTGGCCGACCGCTACCGGGACTGGCGCATGAGGCCGCGAGAGGCGGAATGGCCAGGCGAGCATCCCGGCGAGGCCGCGGAGCGCCGGCGACGGATGGAGGCCATGGCCCGCGACGAGGAGAGCTAGGCGGGCGTCCGGTCGACGGCGGCGGTCGACGGCGATGGTGCGCAGCTGGGCGCGCACCGGCGGGTGGGTGAGGCTACGGATGAAGCCGCAGACTCAAGGTCTCGCCCCCCTGCTCTCCCGCTTCCCAGCGCGCGTCGGTGCGCGCGATGACATCTTGCGACGGTACGGCGCGGCGGTCAAGACGCCGGGGGAGCTGTTGGTTAGGCATGTC
This sequence comes from Actinomycetota bacterium, assembly GCA_046728775.1. Classification (GTDB taxonomy): domain Bacteria; phylum Actinomycetota; class Thermoleophilia; order Gaiellales; family Gaiellaceae; genus AC-32. The sequence continues at coordinate 8,641 of JBKPFI010000206.1, forward strand.
CGGAAGAGCGACTTTCGGCGGCGGGCCCGCGCAGGCACGCTCGACGGATGCGGCGGCCGGCGATCGTGCTCGGCGTTTTCCTCCTCTGTTGCACCGCGGCGTGCACGCTTCGGCGGCATGCGGCGCCGCCCTCGCCGTACTGCCGCATCGGCAACCCGCTGGCCGGCGTGTACCACCCCCAGCGGCTGCGTGTCCGGAGCAGCTGCCGAGTCGTCGTCGGCACCGTCAGCAAGGTCGTCTTCGAGGAGTACGACGGTGACGTCCACGTCGACCTCCGTCCCGACGCGGGGTACGAAGGGCTGCTCGCGGACGGCAACTCGCACGTCGGCGGCAACCTGGTCGTCGAGCTGATCCCACAGGACCGGTCGCGCGTGGCGGTCCCCGACGAGGGCGCCCGCGTCCAGGTGGTCGGCCCCTGGGTGGAGGACAGCCAGCACGGCTGGAACGAGATCCATCCGGCCTGGTGGGTCAGCGCAGGCCGCATCGAACCTGCGACGACGGCCGAGCTGCGCGCCGTGCAGCTCCTCCTCCAGGGCTCCGCGACAGACCAGCGGTAGAGAGTGGCCGAGGGGCAGCTCGCCGCAACAGCGCCCCTCGGCCACGTACATGGTACGACGCCGAGCGGGGATAATCACCCCAGCGACACGAACGGAGGGCAAACGAATGGACGAGCTCCACGAAACTGCGAAAGCGCTCGTCGCCGAGGGAAAGGGAATCCTGGCGGCAGACGAGAGCGACGGGACGATCAAGAAGCGCTTCGACTCGATCGACGTCGAGTCGACCGAGGAGAACCGGCGCGCCTACCGCGAGCTGCTCTTCACGACGGACGGGGCCGAGGAATTCATCAGCGGCGTG